>NZ_DBPF01000111.1:4791-28825 GCF_002299355.1 Catenibacterium sp. UBA627 | reverse complement strand
CAGAAGAAATATTAAGTGAAGAGAACATTAATAAATGTGTTAATCGTGCGAAGGAGGCAGCAATCACTATTTCTGAATCAGACACTTATAAGAAAGCAAAAGAGGGTATAAAAAAGGTCACAGAGACAGAAGAATTCAAGGATGGTATGAATGATTTAAAAGATTTTGGGGCCAAAAGTCTTTCTCTCACATCTAAGGGACTTGAGAAGCTTTCAAAAAAATTAACTGATACAAAGAAATAAGAACGGCGTTTGTCTTGAAGAATAGGCGATAATTTGATATAGTGAAATAAATTATAGATGAGAATGAATAGAACAAGAAGCTTACAGCGAGGATGAGATGGTGAAAGCATCTAGTGGGAGGTTCTAGGATGCACCCATCTGAGTCTTTTTGAAAGAAAGAACGTTTGACTTGCGTTAAGAGTGAAAAGCTATGGTAAGGTGGATCGTCTTTATCATGAGCTTTTTTTATTTGAGGAGGATGTTATGAGATTATTTAACACATTAACAAACAAAAAAGAAGAATTTAAGCCAATAGAAGAAGGTAAAGTTTCTATCTATATTTGTGGTCCTACAGTTTATAACCATGCTCATATTGGGAATACACGCCCAATGATCGTATTTGATGTATTAAGACGTACTTTTGAATATTTAGGGAATGATGTGACTTTTGTATCTAACTATACAGATGTAGATGATAAGATCATCAAAGCCGCTAAAGAAGAAGGTATTACAGAAAAGGAACTCACTGATAAATATATCAAGGCATATGAAGATGTAAGAGCAGGATTAAATATTGAAGATCCTACATATAAACCAAGAGTGACTGAAACTATGCCTGAAATCATTGATTTTATCCAGGCTCTTATTGACAAGGGTTATGCCTATGAAGTAGATGGAGATGTCTATTTCCGTGTCACTAAGGTTAAGGAATACGGTATGTTATCAGGTATTAAAGTAGAAGATTTGATTGCAGGTGCAAGTGATCGTACTCTTTCTGTTGATGACAAGAAGAAAGAAAGTACAACTGACTACGCATTATGGAAGAAGACAGATGAAGGTATTCAGTTTGATACGCCTTGGTCAAAGGGTAGACCAGGATGGCATACTGAGTGTGTTGTCATGATCAATAAGTTATTCAAGGATGGTAAGATTGATATCCATGGTGGAGGACAGGATTTAAAGTTCCCTCATCATGAAAATGAAATTGCCCAGTCTATGGCTTATAATGGTCATCCAATCGCAAACTATTGGATGCATAACCAGATGATTAATATCGATGGCGAAAAGATGTCTAAGTCTTTAGGTAATGTCTTATGGGCTAAAGATTTAATTGTAAAACTTGGATGCAATGTATTTAAATGGTTGATGTTATCTACTCACTATCGTAATCCATTGAATTTGACTGTTGATGTCATTGCAGGCGTACGTAAAGAAGTTTCTAAAGTAGAAAATGCGACTAAGAATGCGTCTTTATATTTACAGGTTAACCATGTTCCTGCTCATGATTATAAGAAGGAAACTGTGGATGCTATGGTGAATTCATTAGAAGATGATTTAAATACTTCACTTGCTTTAACACAGATTCTCGATCAGGTAAAAGTATTGAATCAGGTGATGCGTGTAAGAGAAAAAGACAATGATGTCATTGCGACTGAATATGCAACACTTGTAAAGATGGGTGATGTCTTAGGCTTCTTATTTGAAGGCACAAAGTTAAGTGAAGATGATATTGCTTTATATGAAGAATGGAATGCTTATAAGAAAGAAAAGAACTTTGATGAAGCAGACCGTGTTAGAAAAGAATTAACTGAAAGAGGCATTCTCTAATGCGCCCGGAGCTAATGAATGCACTTGCTGTCGCTTATTTAGGTGATGCAGTCTTTGAAGTATATGTCCGTGAATATTTACTCACAGAGAAGGGAATTATGAAGCCTCATGAATTACAGAGAGCTTCTATCAAGTATGTCAGTGCTTATGCCCATGCAGGCTTTATGAAATATGCCCTTTCTCAAAATTTCTTCACAGAAGAAGAAGTGCGTTTATTTAAGCGTGGACGTAACTGCAAGGGACATTCAGTAAAAAATAAATCAGTTGTTGTTCATAATCAGTCTTCTGGTTTTGAATCAATGGTTGGACATCTTTATCTCACTAAGCAGACAGAAAGATTAGATGAAATATTTGAATTATTTAAGAAATATGTGGAAGAAGAGGAAGTGACAAAGTGAAAGAATGGATTTATGGCAAAAACACCGTCAGAGAACTATTAACAGGACCAAGACAGGTTTATGAAGTAATGATTCAGAACCAGTCAAAGAATGATGACATTGTGAAGTTGTGTCGCAAGAATAATATAAAAATGAGGATGACGGATAAAAATGGCTTTATTAAACTTGTAGGGAATGTAAACCATCAAGGAGTTATGGCTTTGATTGATGGGTATGATTATACACCTTTAGAAGATATCGTACGTAACATTCCAGAAGGAAAGCAGCCATTATTATTAATGCTTGATGGTATGGAAGATCCTCACAACCTAGGGGCTATTATTCGTACATGTGATGCAATTGGTGTAGATGGTGTCATTATTGGCAAGAAGCGTTCTGTTGGCTTGAATGCGACAGTTGCAAAGGTATCTACAGGCGCTATTGACCATGTTCCTGTTGCACAGGTAACTAACTTATCTCGTACCCTTGATTCTCTAAAGAAAGAAGGTTTCTGGGTTGTAGGATGTGAATTAGATAATTCTACAGATTATCGTGCTGTAGATTACAATATGCCACTTGTTCTTGTGATTGGATCAGAAGGATTTGGCATTTCTCGTTTAGTAAAAGAACATTGTGATATGAATGTCATTCTGCCAATGGTAGGTCATGTCAATTCACTCAATGCGTCTGTTGCAACAGCCATATTACTTTATCAGGTATATAACTCACGTCATCCTCTCTAAGAGGAGGATGATCTATGGATGATCGTACATTAAGGGAATTAATTTATTTAGCAAGATCCAATGATCCTGTCGCATTGCGAAGCTTGTATGCCTATTATGATGCTTTAGTAAATACAGTGATGAGAAAGATGAAGTATATCTCATCTATGTCTTTAGAAGCACAGGATTTATTGCAGGTAGGGATGATTACTTTTGACAAAGTCTTCTGGAGTTATCGTGAAGACTTGGATACAACGTTTGAAGTATATGCGAGAAGCTGTATTATTAAGAAGATGCAGTCATTACTTAAGAAGCAATATACTTTCTTCACACGTTATGAAAAGAAAGCAATCTCTCTTGATAGGATTGTTAATTATGATGATTCGCGTACATATGGTGAATTGATTGCAGATCAAAGAGTGGAGTATTCTCCACAAAAAGCACAGGATTTAGAAAAAGTCTGGGAACTTGTGTATGCGATTATCCAGAATGAGACCTCAGAAAGAGATCAGAAGATTTTTCATCTTGTTTTGTTAGGCTATCCTGAAAAAGAGGTCGCATTGATGCTCAATATTTCAATAAAGTGTGTTTATAACAGTGTTTATCGTGTGATGAGTAAATTAAGAGCGCATCCCTTAGGGGAGTTCTTAATTATCAATTGACGATATTGTGTATTTATGATAAATTAATTTAGGTTAAGGAGTGATAAGATGAGAGAAAAAGTAATCTTAGTATGCACGGAATGCTTATCACGTAATTATTCAGTTTATAAGAATAACAGAACAAATGTAAAACGTTTAGAATTACGTAAGTACTGCAAGAAATGCGGTAAGCATACGATACATAGAGAATCAAAATAAGGAGGCTGCTTCCATGGATGAAAAGCAAGCTAGAAAAGAAAAGCTTAAGCAGGAACGTAAAGAACTTAGAAAAGCGAAGAAGTTAGAACGTCAGAGACGTTTAGAAGAGCAAGAAGATAAGAATCCATTAAAATTCAAAGAATGGTTTTCACTTAAAGGAATTCGTCAGGAAATCAAGAATGTTCATTGGCTCACAAAGAAAGAATTGGCTCGTGATGCATTTGTTGTACTTGCATTTACAGTAGTTCTTGGAGTTTATTTCTATGGCGCAGATGCATTAATTGCATTAATTTTAAAGACATTGGGGTTAAGTTAATATGGCAGAAGAATTAGAAACTAAAGTAGAAAATACTGAAGAAACACATGATTCCAATAACGAAGGTAGACAGTGGTATGTAGTTAATACATATTCAGGTCATGAAAATAAAGTAAAAGAAAACCTTGAAAAACGTGTTGAATCAATGGGACTTCAGAATATCCTTTTCAACATTGTCATTCCAGAACATGTTGAAACTGAAATCAAGAATGGTAAGAAAGTGAACAAGACAGTCAATATGTTCCCTGGTTATGTTCTTGTAGAAATGGTTATGACTGATGAAGCTTGGTATATTGTCCGTAATACACCAGGTGTTACAGGATTCATCGGTTCATCAGGTGGAGGGGCTAAACCTTTCCCTGTAAATAAGAGAGAATTAGATCCAATCTTAAAGTCAATGGGTATCCAGACTGCAGCTGTAGAAGTTGATTTTGTTGAAGGTGATTATGTAGAAGTTCTTGCTGGTCCATTTGCATCTAAGAGTGGTAAGGTAGAATCTATTGATAAAGAAAAAGAAACTGCAACAGTACTTGTTGACTTCTTAGGTAACCTTACTCCTATTGATATGGAATTAATTCAGCTTAAGAAGATTGAAGAATAGAGGCATGCATAAAGCATGTCTTTTTTTTGTGCTTGAAGATAAAAATGGTATCACTTACAATAATATTAGGAGGTTGTATGTATGGATGCATTTATTGAACTAAAGAATGTTGTAAAAAGCTATACTATGGGTGATGTCACTATTTATGCAAATAATGGTGTTAACTTTAAGGTAAATAAAGGTGAATTCACAGTCATAGTAGGTGCCTCAGGTGCAGGTAAAACAACAATATTAAATATGCTAGGTGGCATGGATACACCTACAAGTGGGACTATTCTTGTAGATGGACGTAATATTGCGACATATGATGATAAACAATTAACAGATTATAGAAGAGATGATATTGGATTTGTATTTCAGTTCTATAATCTTGTCCAGAACTTAACAGCATTAGAAAATGTAGAACTTGCTTCTCAGATTTCTAAGGATCCGCTCAATTCAATAGATATTCTAGAGCGTGTAGGACTTGGAGGACGTAAAGATAACTTCCCGGCACAGTTATCAGGCGGTGAACAGCAGCGTGTGGCAATTGCTCGTGCTATCGCTAAGAATCCTAAATTATTACTCTGTGATGAACCAACAGGTGCACTGGATTATCAGACAGGTAAATCAATTCTTGGCTTGTTAAGAAGCATGTGTGATAACTATGGAATGACTGTAATCGTTATTACACATAACTCAGCTCTTGCTCCAATGGCTGATCAAGTCATTCATCTTAAGAATGGAAAAGTGGAAAAACAGGAATATAATGAACATCCTGAATCCATCGATAATATTGAATGGTAAAGAAGAGATTCTATTGGAAAACCGTCTTTAAGAACATCAGTCAGTCAAAAGGACGTTTTTTCTCCATCTTTATGATTATCTTCTTAGGGGCAGCTGTCTTTTCTGGACTTAGAAATACTCCTTATACAATGGCTGCAAGTGCTGACGCTTATTTAAATAGTCATAACTATGCGGATCTTACTTATATTGCGACACTTGGCTTTTCTGATGAAGATGTCGCAAAGGTAAGAAAACTTAAGGGTGTAAAGAAAGTAGTTCCATGTTACCAGTTTGATGCTTTATTTGCGCATAAAGATGGTAAATCAGGCGTTACTGTGTACTCACAGGAAAAATATGAAAAATCAATGCTGGATCGTCCTGAACTATTAAAGGGACGTTATCCTAAAAAAGAGAATGAATGTATTATTGATGTCAATCTTGGTAAATATAATTACAAGCTGGGACATATAATTGAACTTTCTAATGATAATGGTACAAAGACATATAAGATTGTAGGTATTGTGAATGATCCTCGTTATATTAGTAATGTTGACCGTGGGACTAATACACTAGGTGATGGTACCAACAGTGGGTTTGTAGAAGTATTAAATGAAGGGGCAAGAGAACTTGGCTTAAACAAGAAGGTGACTGAGTTAAGAAATAATGATCATCTTTATACTTCTTTACTTGTAGATGTAGAAGGTACAGAGAAGTACAATATGTTTACATCTGATTATGATAATCTAATTGAAACAGTGAACACACGTGTTAAGAGTATGTTATCTGAAGAAATGAGTGATCAATATGATCAATTAACAGGTGATATGCAGTCGCAGCTAGATGATGCAAAGAAACAGTATGAAGAAGGATATCAGGAATATAAACACAATCTTGATTCTTTTAATAGTCAGATTTCTCAAGGCAAGATCAAGTTAGCTGAAGCACGTATTCAGTTTTATGAACAAAAGAAGATTTACTTAAAGAAAGCAGCTCAGGTCAGCAATGCGACACAGCAGGCTTATAATGAAACTAAGAAAATAGATCAGGAAATCAAGGTGCTTCATGATTCTATTAAAGATACTTTAAGAAATATCAAGGATAAGGATTCTGCCCAGGATGCTTTCACAAAGATATTGAATGACTTGAATGAAAATTTGAATAATTTCAATAATAAGCTTCAAGGTGTGGGTCAGTTATTAGAAGGACGAATTCAGTTAGAAAAAGCACAATCTCAATTAGATGAAGCTGAAGCAGAACTTAATATCCAACAAAGCAAGCTTGAAGTGACAGAAAATAATGCGAAAGTCCAGCTCAATGCTGCTAAGGAGCAATTAGATGCTGCAAAAGCACAGATCGACCAAGCACAGCAGCAATTAAATCGGATACCAAAAGGTGTTCTTTATTCACTCACTAAAAATGAGAATGTAGGTATTGTCTCTTATGAATCTTATAAGCAGGCGATTGCGTCAATTGCAGATGTATTCCCATTGATTTTCTTCCTAGTTGCCGCTTTAGTGTCATTGACTACTATGACACGTATGATAGAAGAACAGAGAAGCTATTGTGGAACATTAAGAGCACTTGGCTACAGCAAGCAGGATATCATTATGCAATATATAGTTTATGCATTCCTAGCAACATTCTTTGCCTGCATTTTAGGTATCCTTGCAGGAAATCAGGTTTTCCCTCGTATTATCTATTTCTTGTTCACATATCTAATGTATGGAATGAATCAATCAACTGTTCTTGTACAGAAATGGTCTATCTCACTTATGACTGTTCTTATTTCTGTAGGTGTCACACTACTTGCAACATTAAGTGTCTGTCTTCAGGAACTTGTGTCTACACCATCTGTTTTAATGCGTCCTAAAGCACCTAAGGCAGGTAAGAGAATTTTAATGGAACGTATGCCTTTTATCTGGAAACGTCTGAACTTCAATCAGAAGGTGACAATGAGAAACTTATTCCGTTATAAGAAACGTTTCTGGATGTCTGTGATTGGTATTGCAGGATGTACAGCACTCATTATGCTAGGGTTTGGTGTAAAGAATAGTGTTTCTGACATTATTCCTTCACAATATGAAGAAGTATATAAATATGATGCATTAATCAAACTTAATAGTAATGTAGAAGATACAAAGAAAGTAGAAAACAAGATTAAGCGTATTGAAGGTGTACATAATTTAACGGGTGCTTATCGTCAGAACGTTACGGTACTTGGTAATAGTGAAGATTATTATAGTACGATGGTCGTCTATGATAATGCGGATGAAATCAAGAACTTCATCAACTTTAACGATTATAAGACAAAAAAGAAGATTATTTTAAGTGATGATGGTGTTGTCATTTCCCAGAAGCTGGCTGAAAAGCTAGGTGTGAAAAAAGGAGAGAATATGACATTCTCTTATGACAATACAAAATATACAGTGAAGGTCTCTAACATAGTACAGCAGTACGTCAGTCATCAAGTTTATATGAGTAAGACATTTTATGAAAATCTGACTGGTACGAAGTCATCTGCCTCTATTCTTTATGTTGATATGAATACGAAGAAGTCCAATATCAAGACATTAAAGAATTACTTAGATCATCATAATATAGGCAGTATGGAGCGACTTACAGCTTCACTCGATGAATTCCAGCAGAGAATGTCTTCACTCAATATTATTGTTGCAATATTATCAGGATGTGCTGCATTATTATGTTTCATCGTTCTTTATAACTTGACTAATATTAATATTGGTGAACGTAAAGGTGAAATTGCGACAATTAAGGTATTAGGTTTCCGTCGAAAGGAATATTGTGACTATATCTTTAGAGAAAATATCATTCTTTCTCTTATTGGAGCATCAATTGGTATGTTCTTTGGCTATTTCCTTCATCGTTTTGTAGTATTAACGGTAGAAATGGACAATATGTTATTTATCCGTACAATGCCGCTTTATATCTATTTAATTGCATTTGGTATGACAGTAGGCTTTACGATTATCATCAATTTAGCTATGCGTCATATTCTTGATCAGGTGGATATGGTTGAGTCTTTAAAATCAATTGAATAAAAAAGTTAAAAAAAATNNAAAAAAATTAAAAAAGCATTGATTTTTGCTTTGTATTATGTATAATTGGTAATCGACGCATAGCGTCAAATGCGTGGGAGGGCTTCGGCCCAAACGAACCACAGCACGGACAATATTTTAATGGAGGTGTGTACCGTGGCAAAAAATGGTAAAAAAGTAGTAAGAATTATGAAGATCCAGTTCCCAGCAGGTGGTGCTAAACCAGGACCAGCTCTAGCAGGTGCAGGAATTCAGATGCCAAAATTCTGTACAGCATTCAACGATCAGACTAAAGATCGTCATGGTGAAACTGTACCAGTAGTTTTGACTGTTTATGAAGACAAGAGCTTTGATTTCGTTTTAAAGACAGCTCCAGCTGCTGAAATGATCAAGAAGGCTTGTGGTATCAAGAAAGCTGCAAGTGATTCAAAGCAGACTGTTGCTACTCTAAGTGCTGATAAGTTAAAGGAAATCGCAGAATACAAAATGCCAGACCTTAACGCTAATGATTTAGAAGCAGCAATGAAAATCGTTGCTGGCACAGCACGTAACATGGGTGTCAAAGTAGAAGGCTTAGACGCTTAATTAATTAGCAATCTGATGGAGTTGAATTCCGTCATTACAGTGGGAGGTCTATCCGTTAAGACCACTTAAGGAGGAAAGAAAATGTCAAAAAAAGGAAAGAAATATGTAGAAGCTGCTAAGCAGATTGAAGCTGGCAAGCTATACTCAATCGAAGAAGCAATTGAATTAGTTAAGAAGACTACTACTGCTAAATTCGATGCAAGTGTTGATGTTGTATTCAAGTTAAACCTTGATACTAGACATGCAGATCAGCAGTTACGTGGAGCTATCGTGCTTCCTAACGGAACTGGTAAAACAAAGAGAGTTTGTGTTATCGCTGAAGGTCCAAAGGCTGAAGAAGCTAAAAACGCTGGTGCTGACGTAGTTGGCGGCCAGGATATCTTAGATGAAATCGCTAAGGGATGGTTAGAGTTCGATGTTATGATCGCTACTCCTGATCAGATGCCTAAGCTTGGTAAATTAGGACGTATTTTAGGTCCTAAGGGATTAATGCCTAACCCTAAGACTGGTACAGTAACTATGGATGTTGCTAAAGCAGTTAATGAATCTAAAGGCGGTAAAGTTAATTATAGAACTGATAAAGATGGTAACGTACATCTTCCAATCGGTCGTGTATCATTCGACAGCGCTAAGCTAGTTGAAAACTATGAAGCTATCCATGCTTTATTATTAAGAATGAGACCTTCAGTAGTTAAGGGAACTTACGTTAAGAACTGCGTAGTTTCATCTACAATGGGTCCAGCAGTAAAAGTTGCTGCTTAATTATTAATGCCGCAATCAATATACCGTAGACAGTAACTGACGCAAGTCTCAATTTGTTACCGAGGGATATTGTCATGTATGAATGACAAACTCCTAGGTAATCTAGGAGTTTTTATATAACGAGTATATTGTTGCAATAAAATTTTTATGGAGGTGTAACAATGGCTAACGAAAAAGTATTAGTCGCTAAACAGGCAGTCATCGACGAAATCGCTGATAAGCTAACTAACGCTCAGTCAGTAGTAGTTGCTGAATACCGTGGCTTAACTGTTGATGAAGTTACTGAACTTCGTCGTGCTTTAAGAGCTGAAAATGTAGAACTTAAAGTTTATAAGAACAAATTAGCTCTTCGTGCTACAGAAGCTTGTGGTAAACAGGAATTAGATGAATTCTTAACTGGTCCAAACGCTATTGCATTTGGTCATGATGACGCTGTTGCTCCAGCTAGAGTACTAGCAAAATTTGCTAAGGATCACGAAGCTCTTGTAATCAAGACTGGAATCGTTGAAGGCAAATTATTGAGCAAAGAAGAAGTTATGGAACTTTCAAAGTTACCAAACAAAGAAGGTATGTTATCAATGTTATTGGCTTGCTTAAAGGCACCAGTATCAAAAGTTGCTAGAGCTGTTAAGGCTGTAGCTGACAAAGAAGCAGAAGGATCTGCAGAAGAAGCAGCTCCTGCAGAAGCAGAAGCGGCTGCTTAATATCGAAATAAAGGAGAATATTAAAATGGCAAAGTTAACAACTGATGAAATCTTAGCTTACTTAGAAGAAGCTACAATCTTAGAATTAAATGAATTAGTAAAAGCAATCGAAGAAAAATTCGACGTTACAGCTGCTGCTCCAGTTGCAGTTGCTGCTGCTGCTGAAGAAGAAGGACCTGCTGCTAACGTAACAGTAATCCTTAAGGAAGTTGGACCTACAAAGGTTAAAGTTATCAAGGCTGTTAGAGAAATCACTGGTTTAGGACTAGTTGATGCTAAGGGCTTAGTTGACAAGGTTCCATCTGAAATCAAGAAAGACGTACCAGCTGAAGAAGGTGCTAAGTTAAAGGAAACTTTAGAAGCTGCTGGTGCTGTTGTTGAATTAAAGTAATTTAATACAAACACAATTATAAAAGCCCTATCTTAGGGCTTTTTTCTTATGAGGAATGAGAATGTCACACTATTATACAAATGATGAAATAGAAAGCAGACCTTCAATGATTCATTTTGATTTTCAAGGACATTCTATTGATTTTCATAGTGACCGTGGTGTTTTCTCTAAGGATAATGTAGATTTCGGTTCAAGAACTCTACTTGACACCGTTAATCTAGAAGGTGTAAAATCTGTACTAGATGTTGGATGTGGATATGGTGCATTAAGTATCAGCCTGAAGATGGTTTATCCAGATGTGACATTTGATATGGTAGATGTCAATAGACGTGCAATGGATCTTGCAAAGCATACAATTGAAGATTATCATCTTGAAGATATGCATGTTTATGAAAGTAATGCATATGATCAAGTAGAGAAGAGTTTTGATATGATCATCTCTAATCCGCCAATTCGTGCAGGCAAGAATGTTGTGACGACTATTCTTAAAGAAAGTTATTCACACTTAAATAAGAATGGCCGTCTTGTGATTGTAATTCAAAAGAAGCAGGGTGCACCAAGCGCTAAGAAATGCATGGAAGAAGTTTTTGGAAATGCGGAAATATTGAAGCGAAATAAAGGCTATTATATAATTCAATCAATTAAATAATGATAATTAGGGAAATTGTATAAATTTCCCTTTTTGGGTTGACACAAAAGTACCCTTGTGCTAGTATACTAAAATGCCTACTCATGTATAAAAGCAGGTCATTTTTGACCCTTTTTAGCTTGCAGATAGAGATTAAAAAAGGAGTGGAACGGATTTTGGAAAAGAATGTAAGAACTGCAGAAAGCCGCATTAAGCGACGCAATTATTCTCGTATTAGTGGTTCTTTGAAACTACCTAACCTTGTCGAAATTCAGACAGATTCATTTAAGTGGTTTCAGGAAAAAGGTATAAGAGAAGTATTTGAGGATATTTATCCTATCACAAATTTTAACGACACTTTATCATTGGAGTTTGTTGACTGTCGTTTTGATGAGCCTAAATATGATGCAGATGAAAGTAAAGAAAGAGATGCAATCTATGCAGCTCCTTTGCGTGCTACTTTACGTCTTGTAAACAAGAAAACTGGAGAAATCAAGACAAGTGAAGTATTTATGGGTGATTTCCCATTAATGACAGATTCAGGTACATTTGTTATTAATGGTGCAGAACGTGTTATCGTTTCACAGTTAGTTCGTTCTCCAGGAGCTTATTTTGGTAATGGAACAGACAAGATCGGTAAGACTGTCTTCAATGGACAGGTTATCCCATCTCGTGGTACTTGGCTTGAATTTGAAAATGATGCCAAGGATGTTCTAAATGTTCGTATTGACCGTCAGAAGAAGATTCCAGGTACTATTCTTTTACGTGCTCTAGGACTTTCTTCAAATGAAGATATTATTGAAGTTTTCGGAGAACACCAGTTCCTCTACAATACATTTGAAAAGGATCCAACACATAACACTGATGATGCGTTGATGGAAATTTATAGTAAATTGAGACCGGGTGAACCAGCTACTTTAGATGGTGCTAACTCTTTACTATTTGCGCGTTTCTTCGATCCAAAGCGTTATGATTTAGCAAAAGCAGGTCGTTTTAAGCTTCGTAAGAAATTAAGCTTATTAGATCGTATTGCTGATCGTGTTCTTGCTGAAGATGTTGTTGACGTTGATGGTAACGTTGTAATGACAGAAGGTACTAAGATCACTAAAGATAAACTAGAAATCTTAAAGCCAGTATTTGAAGCGGGTGCACATACAAGAGAAATCAAAACAAATGAAAATATGCATTCTAACCACACTATTCAGGTTTTAGATGTATATACAGATGAATCAAAATCTATCAAGATGAGAGTAATCGGTACTGATCTTTCACTAGATAGTAAGTTTGTCACTATTTCAGACTTTATTGCTGCATATTCTTATATGCTTAACCTTGTTGATATCTATGATTCTCAGGACTTAGCAGCTGAAGACAGAGTGTCTTTAATGAGCCGCATTGGTTTATTAGATGATATCGACCATTTAGGTAATAGACGCGTTAGAACTGTTGGGGAATTAGTTCAGAACCAGTTCCGTATCGGTTTATCACGTATGGAAAGAGTAGTTAAGGAAAGAATGTCTTTAGCTGAAGATGATTCTATGACTCCACAGTCATTAACAAACATTCGTCCATTAACTGCTGCCATCAAAGAATTCTTTGCAAGTTCACAGTTATCTCAGTTCATGGATCAGATTAACCCACTTGCTGAATTAACAAATAAGAGACGTCTTTCTGCCTTAGGTCCTGGTGGTTTATCAAGAGACCGTGCAGGTTATGAAGTACGAGACGTCCATCCATCACACTATGGTAGAATCTGTCCAATCGAAACACCAGAAGGTCCTAACATCGGGTTGATTTCTACACTTGCATCTTATGCAAAAGTAAATGAATATGGATTTATTGAAACTCCATATCGTAAAGTAAATAACTGCGTTATTGATGAAGATGATATTCGTTATTTAACAGCAGATGAAGAAAAGAACTATATTATTGCTCAGGCAAAAGTTAAGACTGATGAAAATGACCGTATCATTGATGAACAGGTTATTTCACGTCATTTAGGTGAAAACATTATGGCTAAGCCAGAAGAAATCGATTTCATCGATATCTCGCCTAAACAGATCGTATCAGTTGCATCTTCATGTATCCCATTCTTGGAAAACGATGATGCGACTCGTGCCCTCATGGGATGTAACATGCAGAGACAGGCTGTACCTCTATTAAATCCACATGCTCCTTATGTAGGAACAGGTATGGAGTTCCAGGCTGCAAGAGACTCAGGTGCTGCAGTTGTTGCTAAAGAAGAAGGAACTGTTAAATATGTTGACGCTAAGAAGATCATCGTTGAAGGTGAAAGCGGCGAAAAGACATATAAGTTATTAAAGTTCACTGTATCTAACGCTGGTACATGTATAAACCATCGTCCAATTGTTATGGCTGGTGATCATGTTCTTAAGGGTCAGGTTCTTGCTGATGGACCAGCTATGGAACAGGGTGAACTAGCTTTAGGACAGAATGTTCTTGTAGGTTTCATGACATGGAATGGTTATAACTACGAAGATGCTGTCATCATGAATGAAAAGCTTGTTAAAGAAGACTACTATACTTCTATCCACATTCAGGAATATACAATTGAATGTCGTGATACTAAGTTAGGTCCTGAAGAAATTACTAGAGATATTCCTAACGTAGGTGAAGATGCACGTTCTAACTTAGACGAAAACGGTATTATCCGCGTTGGTGCTGAAGTTAAGGAAGGTGACATCTTAGTTGGTAAAGTAACTCCTAAGGGACAGGCAGAATTATCTGCAGAAGAAAAACTATTATTAGCTATCTTTGGTGAAAAATCTAGAGAAGTTAAAGATAACTCATTAAGAGTACCACATGGTGGTTCTGGTATCGTTCATCGTATCAGAGTATTTACTCGTAGAGGTAAAGATAGAAAAACTGAAAATAAGTATGGTGAAGCAAACTCACTTGCTTATAAGGAAGTTGAAAGAGACGATTTACAGCCAGGTGTAAATAAAGTCATCAAAGTATATATCGTTCAGAAGCGTAAGATTTCTGAAGGGGATAAGATGTCAGGTAGACACGGTAACAAGGGTGTCATCTCTAAGATCTTACCAACAGAAGATATGCCTCACTTACAGGACGGTACTCCACTTGATATCATGCTTAACCCATTAGGTGTACCATCTCGTATGAACATCGGTCAGGTATTAGAATTACACTTAGGTTATGCTGCTAGACAGTTAGGCGGTCAGTATTTCGCAACTCCAGCTTTTGATGGTATCAATTCTAAGGACTTAGAAAATATCATGAAGGAAGCTGGTATGCCAGAAAATGGTAAACAGAAAGTTATTTCTGGTAAAACTGGTGAATATTTCGATAACGAAGTATCAGTTGGTATCATGTACATGATCAAGTTATGTCACATGGTTGATGATAAGTTACATGCAAGATCAGTTGGTCCTTACTCACTTGTTACTCAGCAGCCACTTGGTGGTAAAGCTCAGAACGGTGGTCAGAGATTCGGGGAAATGGAAGTATGGGCACTTGAAGCTTATGGTGCAGCATATACATTGCGTGAAATCTTAACAGTTAAGTCAGATGACGTTGTAGGACGTGTTAAGACTTATGAAGCAATCGTTAAGGGACAGAAGTTACCTGAACCAGGATTACCTGAATCATTCAGAGTATTAAAGAAAGAATTACAGGCATTGGCATTAGATATTCGTCTATTAGATGATGAAGGTAATGAAATCAATGTAGGTAATATTGAAGATGAAGATCGTCGTTTCCCTCGTTCATTCGATGCGCCTAAGAAGCCAAAAGAAGATGAAGAAAATGATGAAAAAGAAGATGAAGAAGTTGACACTCGCGAAGAATTCGTTGCCGAAGGTGAAGATGATATCGTAGAAGACAGCTTCGATGATGATGAAGCTCCAGAATCAGTCGATGATATTATCGAAGGATTATTTGGAAAAAGCGGTGAGGAGGAAGAATAATGGCAGAGAATAATAATTTTTCAGCAATTCAGATCGGTTTAGCCTCTCCTGAGAAGATTCGTGAATGGTCATATGGCGAAGTCAAAAAACCTGAAACAATCAACTATCGTTCACAGAAGCCTGAAAAAGACGGTTTATTTTGTGAAAGAATCTTTGGTCCAACAAAGGACTGGGAATGTGCTTGTGGTAAATATAAGAAAGTAAGATATAAAGGTGTTGTCTGCGACCGTTGTGGTGTCGAAGTTACTCGTTCTTCAGTAAGAAGAGAAAGAATGGGTCATATCGAATTAGCAACTCCAGTTGCACATATCTGGTATTTAAAGGGAGTTCCATCTCGTATGGGACTCATCCTTGATATGTCTCCTAAACAGTTAGAAGAAATCATCTACTTCGTATCTTATGTTGTTACTGATAAAGGTTCTACACCACTTGAATACAAGCAGGTATTATCTGAAAGAGATTATCGTAGCTGTGTTGAAAAGTTCGGTGGTCAGTTCCAGGCTAAGATTGGTGCAGAAGCAATCAAAGTATTATTACAGAAGGTTGACTTAGATGCTGAACTTGAAGATGTAGAAAATCAGTTAAAAGAAGCTCAGGGTCAGAAGAGACAGAAGTTATTAAAGAGACTTGAAGCAATTGATGCATTCAGAAGCTCTAATAACCAGCCAGAATGGATGATTATGGATGTTCTTCCAGTTATTCCACCTGATTTAAGACCAATGCTTCAGCTTGACGGTGGTCGTTTTGCGACAAGTGACTTAAACGACTTATATAGACGTGTTATCACTCGTAACAACCGTTTAAAGAAATTATTAGAATTAGGTACACCTAGCATCATCGTACAGAACGAAAAGCGTATGCTTCAGGAATCTGTAGATGCTTTAATCGATAATGGTAGACGTTCTAAACCTATTACAGGAGCTGGAGGAAGAGCATTAAAATCTCTTTCACACACACTTAAAGGTAAGCAGGGACGTTTCAGACAGAACTTACTTGGTAAGCGTGTAGACTACTCTGGACGTTCAGTTATCGCCGTAGGACCTACATTAAAAATGTACCAGTGTGGTATTCCAAGAGAAATGGCTGTTAACTTATTCAAGCCATTCGTTATCTCTGGATTAGTAAGAAAAGAATTAGCAACTAATATCAAAGCTGCTGAACGTATGATTGATAAGATGGATGATAAGATCTGGCCAATCGTTGAAGATGTTATCAAACATCATCCAGTATTACTTAACCGTGCCCCTACATTACATAGATTAGGTATCCAGGCTTTCGAACCTAAACTAGTAGAAGGTCGTGCAATCCGTCTTCATCCATTAGCTTGTCCAGCGTTCAATGCCGACTTCGATGGNNAAGTCAATCAGACTTCACCCATTAGCTTGTGAAGCTTACAACGCCGACTTCGATGGTGACCAGATGGCCATCCATGCACCACTAGGTGAAGAAGCAATTCAGGAAGCAAGACAGTTAATGCTTGGTTCTAGAAATATCCTTGGTCCAAAAGATGGTAAACCTATCGTTACTCCATCACAGGACATGGTGCTTGGTAACTATTATTTAACAACAGAAAAAGCAGATCAGATTGGTGAAGGTACAGTATTCGCTGATGTGAACGAAGTATTAATGGCTTACTACAATAAGACTGTTAACTTACATACAAGAATTGCGATTCGTGCTGCTGCTTTAAAGAATAAGACATTCACTGAAGAACAGAATAACATGTATTTAGTCACTACAGTTGGTAAGATCATCTTCAACCAGATTTTTGAAGGTGAATTCCCATACTTAAATGACCCAGATAAGGCAAGCTTAAAGGCTACTCCAATGAAGTACTTCTTACCTTATGGTACAGATATCAAGGCTCATATCAAAGCTCAGCCTTTAATTAAGCAGTTCACTAAGAAGACTCTTGGAGCCATCATCGATGAATACTTCAAGATTTGTCCAATTGATGAAATCCATGTCATGCTTGATAGACTAAAGAACCAGGGATTCTATTATTCAACTATCGCTGGTATTACAGTATCTGCTTATGATATTCAGATTCCTCAGGATAAATATCATTTATTCGATGATGCTGATGAACATCTTGAAGTAATTAAGAAGTTATACAACAAAGGTAAATTAACAGAACATGAACGTTATACAGCCGTAATCAAATTATGGAATGACGTTAAAGAAAAAGTTACTGGTATCGTTAAAGAAGAATTCGAAGCTGACCGTGATAACCCAATCTTCATCATGTCAGATTCAGGTGCCCGTGGTAATATCTCTAACTTCACTCAGCTTGTAGGTATGCGTGGATTGATGAGTAACCCTAAGGGTGAAACTATCGAACTTCCTATCAAGTCTGCCCTTCGTGAAGGTTTAACTGCATCAGAATTCTTCATTTCTACACATGGTGCTCGTAAAGGTTCTACAGATACAGCCTTAAAGACTGCCGATTCAGGTTACTTAACAAGACGTCTTGTCGATGTAGCACAGGAAGTTATTATCACAGAAGACGATTGTCATACTGATAAGGGATTCGAAGTATCTGAATTAATTAATACAGCTGATGGTAACGTCATCGTACCATTAGTAGATAGACTTGTTGGTCGTACTTCATTAAAGGATATTTGTGATCCAGCAACTGGTGAAATCATTGTCCACGCAAATGAATTAATGACTGAAAAATCAGCAAAAGCTGTTGCTGATGCTGGTATCAAGACAGTTGAAATTAGAAACATCTTCGGATGTAAATCTAAGACAGGTATCTGCCGTAAGTGTTATGGTCTAAACTTAGCAACTGGTCAGGAAGTATTACTTGGTGAAACAATCGGTATCATGGCTGCACAGTCAATCGGTGAACCAGGTACTCAGCTTACAATGCGTACATTCCACATGGGTGGTGTTGCCGGTGACGCCGATATCACTCAGGGTCTTCCTCGTATCCAGGAATTGTTTGAAGCACGTGTTCCAAAGGCTAAATCAATTATTTCTGAAATCAATGGACACGTTTCATCAATTACTACACAGGGTGATCATAACAACCAGCGTTCAGAAGTTACTGTCGCAAATGATCTTGAAACTAAGACTTACTTAACACCAATTGGTGCAAAAGTAGCTGTTTCAGAAGGAGATATTGTTGAACCAGGTGATAAGATCACAGAAGGTTCTATCTCTCCAAAAGAATTATTATCTGTTGCATCTGCAGAAGCAGTAGAAAAATATATCTTAAAAGAAGTACAGCAGGTATATAGATTACAGGGTATCGAAATTTCTGATAAGCATATCGAAATCATCATTCAGCAGATGATGAGAAGAATGAAGATTGTAGAAGGCGGCGATACAGCTGCATTACCTGGATCACATGTTTCAGTTAAGAACTTCACTGAATTAAATAGACAGGTTCTTAAGGAGGGTAAACGTCCAGCTGTTGGTAGACCAATCTTACTTGGTATCACTAAGGCTTCATTAGAAACAGATTCATGGTTATCAGCTGCATCATTCCAGGAAACTACGAGAATTCTTACTGATGCTGCAATCAGAGGTAAAGTAGATAAACTTAAGGGTCTAAAGGAAAATGTTATTATCGGTAAGCTATTACCAGCAGGTACTGGCTTAAGAGGACCTTTAAAATCTGAAGAAACAATCAAGAAAGAGGAAGAAGAAGCTCTTCAGCAGGCTGAACTTGAAAAATCAAGAGAAGAAGCTGAAAACTTCACGCCTGACTCTGCAATGTTTGATGAAGAAGAAGAATTTGTAACTTCTCATCATGACGCTTAATTTATAAGAAACACTATGGACCTGTGTCCATAGTGTTTTCATATATAAGGAGAAACGTTAGGAAATTTAAAAACAAGGTGGTAGTTGTTACTGGTGGGGCTCATGTTATAGGACAAGCCATAGTAGAGGATTTTAGAAAAGAAGGAGCAGTCATTGAAGTAATCGACAAGACAACGGGTACTTATTTTGTGGGGGATATAGGCAATAAAGAAACATTAGAAGCATTTAGTTCTTATGTGTTAGGATGCATAGCCATATTGATTATCTCATTAATAATGCTTTACCTATAATGAAAGGTATTGATGAATGTAGTTATGCAGAGTTTCAATACGCTTTATCTGTTGGAGTCACTGCTCCATTCTATCTTACAAAGCTATTCAAGGACTCATTTTAATAAAGATGCAGTTATTGTTAATTTTTCGTCTTCTAGAGACCGTATGAGTCAAGCTAATACAGAAAGTTAAACTGCTGCAAAAGGAGTCATAAAGGCCTTTGCATAAGCTCTCATGATGAGTCTAAGAGGTCATGGAAGAGTTAATTCTATTTCATCAGGATGGATTGATACTCATGGTAATACATACACCGGTCCTGATGCATATCAACATTCATCTAGAAGAGTAGTAAATCCCCAGGACATATCATCTATGGTTCTATTTCTATGTTCATTTCAAGCATCATTTATCAACGGTGAAAATATCTGTATTGATGGAAGAATGACCAAACAGATGATTTATCATGAAGATACGGGCTGGTATTTTGATAAATAAATATCCCAAATATATAAAAAAATTAAAAAAAGTTGTTGACGAGGACTTTTATTTGTCATATACTGACAAAGGTGTCCGTTGAGGGCACATATATAAAAACAAATTTGTGAAACACCCGGAGTTGTGTGTTAGAATTAGAAAGGAGAAAATCATGCCTACAATTAACCAATTAGTAAGAAAAGGACGTAGCGAAAAGACTAAAAAGGGAAAGTCTCCAGCTTTAAATAGAGGTTTCAACTCATTAGCTAAAAAACCAACTAATGATAATTCACCTCAGAAGCGTGGCGTTTGTACCCGTGTTGCTACAATGACACCAAAGAAGCCTAACTCAGCTTTACGTAAGTATGCCCGTGTTAGATTATCAAATGGATTAGAAGTTACAGCTTACATTCCTGGTATCGGTCATAACCTACAGGAACACTCTGTTGTATTAATTCGTGGTGGTCGTGTTAAGGACTTACCAGGGGTTCGTTACCATATTATCCGTGGTACTATGGACTGTGCTGGTGTTAAAGATCGTATGCAGAGCCGCTCATTATACGGAGCTAAAAAGCCTAAGAAATAAATTGTTAAATTAATAAAATAGAGAGAGGAGAATTTGCCGATGTCTAGAAAAGGACGTATTGCTAAAAGAGATGTTTTACCTGATCCAATTTACAATAGTAAAACAATCACTAAGCTTATTAACAACATCATGTTAGATGGTAAAAAAGGTGTTGCTCAGAACATCTTATATGAAGCATTCAAAAAAGTTGAAGAAAAGACTGGAAAGCCAGCTATGGAAGTATTCGACGCAGCTATCAACAACATCATGCCAGTACTTGAATTAAAGGTAAGACGTGTTGGTGGTGCTAACTACCAGGTACCAGTTGAAGTAACACCTGAAAGAAGAATGACTTTAGGTTTAAGATGGTTAACTAACTATTCTCGTTTGAGAAACGAAAATACAATGGTTGATCGTTTAGCTAACGAAATTATCGATGCTTCTAACGGTACAGGTGCTGCTGTTAAGAAGAAAGAAGATACTCATAAAATGGCAGAAGCTAACAAAGCTTTCGCACATTTCCGTTGGTAATATCTTTATTACATATAAATTAAAAGAAAATGTATTTGAAAGGAGAAAATTATGGCTCGTGAATTTCCATTAGAAAAAACACGTAATATCGGTATCATGGCTCACATCGATGCTGGTAAAACTACTACTACTGAACGTGTTCTTTACTATACAGGTAAAATCCATAAAATTGGTGAAACTCATGACGGTGGATCTCAGATGGACTGGATGGTACAGGAAAAAGAACGTGGTATCACTATCACTTCTGCTGCTACTACAGCTCACTGGAAAGGATATCGTATTAACATCATCGATACACCAGGCCACGTAGACTTCACTGTAGAAGTTGAACGTTCATTACGTGTACTTGATGGTGCCGTTACAGTACTTGACTCTAAAGCAGGTGTAGAACCTCAGACTGAAACAGTTTGGAGACAGGCTACTACTTATGGCGTACCAAGAATTGTTTTCTCAAACAAGATGGACGCTACTGGTGCTGATTTCATCATGTCACTTAACTCATTAAATTCAAGATTAGGTGCTAATGCCGTTGCATTACAGTTACCTATCGGTGCTGAAGATACATTCGAAGGTGTTATCGACTTATTAAAGATGAAAGCTATCTATTTTGATGGTGTTGAAGGTATCGATGTAGTCGAAAAAGAAATCCCAGCTGAATATGTTGATCAGGCTGAAGAATATCATCAGAATTTATTAGAAGCTGCTGC
Source organism: Catenibacterium sp. UBA627 (assembly GCF_002299355.1). NCBI lineage: Bacteria > Bacillati > Bacillota > Erysipelotrichia > Erysipelotrichales > Coprobacillaceae > Catenibacterium > Catenibacterium sp. UBA627. The sequence continues at coordinate 6,962 of NZ_DBPF01000111.1, read as the reverse complement.
TTCATTTGATGATGATTTAATGATGCAGATTCTTGAAGGTGAAGAACCTGCAATCGAAGATGTTAAAGCTGCTATCCGTAAGGGTACAATCGCTGTAGAATTATTCCCAGTTCTTTGTGGTTCTGCTTACAAAGATAAGGGTGTACAGCCAATGCTTGATGCTGTAGTTGACTATTTACCAGCTCCAACTGACATCCCTGCAATCAAGGGTGTTGATGCTGATGGTAACGAAGTTGAACGTCATGCATCTGATGAAGAACCATTCTCAGCTTTAGCATTCAAAGTTATGACTGACCCATTCGTAGGTAAGTTAACTTTCTTCCGTGTATACTCTGGTACTGCAACTGCTGGTTCATATGTATTGAACTCAACAAAAGATAAGAAGGAAAGACTTGGTCGTATCTTATTAATGCATGCTAATACACGTAAAGAAATTGAAGAAGTTTATGCCGGTGATATCGCTGCTGCAGTAGGTTTCAAGAACACTACAACTGGTGATACTCTTTGTGCGGAAAACGATTTCGTTATCCTTGAAAAGATGGAATTCCCAGAACCAGTTATCGAATTAGCAATTGAACCTAAGACAAAAGCTGACCAGAACAAACTTGGTGAAGCATTAGTTAAATTAGCTGAAGAAGACCCAACATTCAGAACATCTACAAACCCTGAAACTGGTGATACTATCATCGCTGGTATGGGTGAATTACACCTTGATGTCATCGTTGACAGATTAAAGAGAGAATTCCATGTAGAAGCAAACGTTGGTGCTCCTCAGGTTGCTTATAGAGAAACTATTACTCAGGCTGCTGAATGTGAAGGTAAATACATTAAACAGTCTGGTGGTCGTGGTCAGTACGGTCACGTTTGGATCAAGTTCGAACCAAATGAAGGTAAAGGATTTGAATTCGTTGACGCTGTTGTTGGTGGATCAGTTCCAAGAGAATATATCGGTTCTGTAAAAGTTGGTCTTGAAGACGCTTTAGAAACTGGTATGATCGCTGGTTACCCAGTACTTGACGTCAAGGCTACATTATTCGATGGTTCTTACCATGATGTCGATTCATCAGAAATGGCATATAAGGTAGCTGCTTCTATGGCATTAAAAGCTGCTGGTAAGAAGTGTGCTCCAGTAATCCTTGAACCAATCATGAAGGTAGAAGTAACTGCACCTTCTGAATACTTAGGAAGCGTTATGGGTGATATTTCATCTAGACGTGGTATGATCGATGGTCAGGAAGAAAGAGGTAACGCTGTAATGGTTGAAGCTTCTGTACCTCTAGCTGAAATGTTCGGTTATGCAACAGACTTAAGATCATTCACACAGGGTCGTGGTAACTATACAATGCAGTTCGACCGTTATGAACCTGTTCCTAAATCAATCAAGGAAGAAATCATTAAAAAGAACGGCGGAAAATAAGAATAACTATGATTTTTATTGCAATTATCAATAAAATCTATTAAAATAGTTATGTAAAATTTTAGAATTATATAGGAGGATAACCTTAAATGGCTAAGGAAAAATTTAACCGTGAGAAAACTCACGTAAATATTGGTACTATCGGTCACGTTGACCATGGTAAAACTACTTTAACAGCTGCTATCACTACTGTATTAGCTAGTGAAGGTCAGGCTAAAGCTATGGACTATGCTGCAATCGATGCTGCTCCAGAAGAAAAAGAACGTGGTATCACAATCAACACTGCACACGTTGAATATGAAACTACTCATCGTCACTATGCACACGTTGACTGTCCAGGCCATGCTGACTACATCAAGAACATGATTACTGGTGCTGCTCAGATGGATGGTGCTATCTTAGTAGTAGCTGCAACTGATGGACCTATGCCACAGACAAGAGAACATATCTTATTATCTCGTCAGGTTGGTGTTCCATACATCATCGTATTCTTAAATAAGTGCGATATGGTTGATGACGAAGAATTAATCGACTTAGTAGAAATGGAAGTTCGTGATTTATTATCTGAGTACGACTATCCAGGAGATGACACTCCAATCATCCGTGGTTCTGCATTAAAGGCTCTTGAAGGTGATCCACAGTGGACTCCTGCAATCCATGAATTATTAGATACTATGGATTCTTATATCCCAGATCCAGCTCGTGAAACTGATAAGCCATTCTTAATGCCAGTTGAAGACGTATTCACAATCAC
>NZ_DBPF01000111.1:0-4766 GCF_002299355.1 Catenibacterium sp. UBA627 | reverse complement strand
ACAGTTGCTACTGGTAGAGTTGAACGTGGTCAGTTAAATCTTAACGATGAACTTGAAATCATTGGTATCCATGAAACTCAGAAGACTGTTGCTACAGGTATCGAAATGTTCAGAAAGTTACTTGACTACGCTTTAGCTGGTGATAACATTGGTGTTCTTTTAAGAGGTATCAACAGAGACCAGATTGAAAGAGGTCAGGTATTAGCTAAACCTGGTTCAGTACATCCACATAAGAAATTCAACGCTCATGTTTATGTATTAACTAAGGATGAAGGTGGACGTCATACTCCATTCTTCGGTAACTATAGACCACAGTTCTATTTCAGAACTACTGATATCACTGGTGTTATCGAATTACCAGAAGGAACTGAAATGGTTATGCCAGGCGATAACGTAGAATTCACTGTAGAATTAATTCACCCAATCGCTATCGAAAACGGTACTAAGTTCTCTATCCGTGAAGGTGGACGTACTGTAGGTGCTGGTAACGTAACTGAAATCATTGAATAATTTTAGTTCATTAGACTGTTGACTTATGTCAGCAGTCTTTTTTTTATTATTTTATTAAAAATGATATGCGCTTACATTGTGCTTTTTTATCAAATCACTTCATTTGTAAATTGATAAATGACTAACGGTCAACTAAAATGACTACTAGTCATTAGGTAGATGACAGAAAGGAAAGGATAATATGATTAAAGCAGAATGGAAAAACATCGCGAAAAGTACTTGGCTTAAAATCGTACTTTGTGCAATTATGATCATTCCAATGATTTATGCTTGTGTTTTCTTAGGTTCTATGTGGGATCCATATGGTAAAACAGATCAGCTTCCAGTAGCCGTTGTTAATAACGATAAAGAAGTTGAATATAATGATTCTACTATGGATATTGGTAAACAGTTAAGTGATAAACTTGCGAAGAATGATTCAATGGATTTCAATATTGTTTCTTCTAGTAAAGCACAGAAAGGTTTAAAAGATGGAAAGTATTACATGGTAATTACTATTCCCGAAAACTTCTCTAAAAATGCGACGACATTATTGGATGATGATCCACAGACAATGATGCTCACATATACAACAAATCCACAGACAAACTACATTGCAACTAAGATGGATGATTCAGCAATGGCTAAAGTAAAAACTGAAATTTCATCAACAGTGACTAAGACTTACTCTAAGATCTTATTCAAGAATGTAAAAACATTAAGCAAAGGATTTAAAACAGCCGCAGATGGATCACAGAAATTAAGTGATGGTGTCAATACGGCGAAAGATGGTAATGCCATTATTACAGAAAATTTGAATACACTTGCTTCAAGTGCATTAGTATTCAATGATGGTGCTGATTCTTTAGTGAAGGGATTAAGTGCTTATACTAAAGGTGTCTCTACAGCGAAAGCTGGTGCACAGCAGTTAGATAACAACAGTGCCACTTTAAACAATGGTGCTGCTCAGTTAAAAGCTGGTAGTTCACAATTATTAAGCGCTGTTCAGGCAGCTGAAAAGCAGTTAGGTGATGGAATTAATGCAAGTGCTGGTCAGTTAAATACTTTAACTTCTAGCAATAAACAGATAGCAGAAAGTTCTAAACAGTTATCTGCAGCATTAACTCAGATCCAAGGTGCTATTGATAGTAATAACTTAGTAGAAAATGATGCCCAGGCAGCTAAGAAAGTTGACGGTATGATTTCTACATTATCTACTACTATCTCAACAATGAATAACAATGCGGCTCAGTTAAATCAGTTAGCTGCAGCGGAAAAGAAACAGGCTGAACAATTACAGGCAACCCAGCCACAGGCCGCTCAAGAATTAATATTGAAGGCTACAAGTCATGCAACTCAGGCTGCTACATTACAGCAGGTTGCATCTCAGTTATCATCTAGTATCAATACAGATGATTTAAAACAGTTATCTACATTGTTAAATGGTAATGCAGCTGTATTAAAGAATCAGACTGCAGCCAATGCTAAAACTCAGCAGTTATTAGCAAGTTCACAGCAGTTAGCAACTGCCAATAACACAGCAGTTGGTTCATTAGTAACTAACCTAAAGACTGTACAGGCTAGTATGAAGGGTACTTCTACTTCCGTTGGTATGGTTGGTGCAGTAAGTCAAATTGATAATGGCTTAAGCACATTACAGAGTGGTTTAAAGACTTACACAGGTGGTGTTAAACAGGTTAATAATGGTTTAGGCACACTTGCTTCAAACAATGCCACATTAAATAGTGGTGCTTCACAGTTAGCTGAAGGCGCATTAAAGATCAGTTCTGGATCTAACCAGTTGGCAGCAGGTTCTGCAACATTAGGCGAAGGATTAACTACTATTGGTGACGGAACTAATACACTTACAAGCAGCTTAAAAGATGCTTCTAAGAAGAGTAATATCAAATCTACTAACAAGACATACAGACAGATGTCTTCTCCAGTAGATACAGAAAAGAAAGAATTAACAAATATGCCAAATAACGGACATGCGATGGCTCCTTATATGATGAGTGTTGCATTATATGTTGCATGTATGGCATTAAGTTTAATGTATCCATTTGGTAAAGGTATGACTACAACTGATAGCCCAGTTAAGTTCTTACTTGCGAAAGCAACAGTTATGGTTCCATTATCAATTGTACAGGCATTAATCTTATACTTCAGTTTAAAAGGATTCTGCGGATTTACTCCTGCAAGACCAGGATTATGTCTCACATTTATGCTCTTATTATCACTTGCCTTTATGGCATTCATCGCATTCCTTGCAATCGCGTTTGGCCGTATTGGTGAATTCATTGCATTGATCTTCATGGTATTCAACCTTGGTGCTTCAGCTGGTACTTATCCACTTGAAACAGCACCACATTGGTATAAAGTATTACATCCATTCGTTCCATTTACATATAGTGTTAATGGATTTAGATCAGTGATTGCCAACGCTACTGCAGTTCCTATAACAGAAATCTTATTCTTTGTTGGTTTACTTGTTGTATCTGTTATCTTAACTTACTTATTTGTAAGACGTAGAAGTAAAACACATAAAGTATTCCTTCCAGAAGTATTTGATGGAGAATGTTAATGAGATGGGTAGAAATACCCATCTTTTTTTATGCTCTATAAGGATTTTGTGAGACTTTTCTTAATTGGTTTCATTTTTATGTCCATTTGATATAATGGAAGTACTTACTAGAATAGGAGATTATATGATGAGTAAATTATTCTTTTTTGATATAGATGGTACATTAATAGATTGTAATCAGGATATTTATGAAATCACACCTGAAACATTCCGCACTTTAGATAAATTAAAGGAGGCTGGACATGATGTGTTCTTATCAACAGGTAGATGTAAGTGTTTTATAGTAGATGGTGTTATGAAATACCCATTTTCTGGTTATGTAACATGTAATGGTGCTTATGTAGAGTATAAAGGTAAATGTGTTTATAAGAATGTAGTTCCTGCAGAAGCGATTAAAGCAACTATGGATCTTTGTGAAAAATACCATTTCAATTATTATTTTGAAGGTAATGATTATATTTATGTGAGAGATTCAAAAGATCCTGTTCATCAGGCATTTGCGAATAACTGGGGTATGAAAGAAGAAACTATCATTGATTCGTTTGATTATAAGAATATAGAAACTTATATCGGAATGATTGTCGTTAATTCAAAAGATGATATTCCAGTCATGGTAGAAGCTTTAAGTCCTTATTTTGATGTTCAGAGACATCAAAGTGATCGCTCTTTTGATTTAACCTTAAAGGGATCATCAAAAGCAGTAGGAATTAAGGAATTTATAAAGGTATTAGGGAGAGATATCAATGATACAATCGCTTTTGGTGATGGACGTAATGATATCGAAATGATCGAGGAAACAGGATTAGGCATTGCGATGGGAAATGCAGTACCAGAACTTAAATCAGTCGCAAAGTATATTACAACGAATATTGAAGAAGAAGGAATTACAGCCGCTTGTAAGCACTTTAATTATATTTCAGACTAATTTTGTTATATTATGAAGTGGACTAATTCTATTATATTATGAAATGGTATTGAAATTGCTTACAAGAATTGATATAATAGAAGTACAGAGGAAATCTGGAATTGTTGTTAAAGGAGAATTAAAATGGACGAACAGGAACAGACAGTCATTAACTTAATCGTTAATGCTGGTAGCGCAAGAAGCTCAGCAATTGAAGCTATTCAGTATGCAAAAGCAGGAGATATCGAAAAGGCAGACGAATCAATTCAGACTGCTAAAGAAACAGTTAACGAAGCTCATCATGCTCAGACTGAATTAATTCAGGCTGAAATCAGAGGAGAAAAAACTCCACTTAACTTATTAATGGTACATGCACAGGATCACTTAATGTGTGCATTAGTAGTTATTGATTTAGCTCAGGAATTTATTGATGTTTATAAGAAATTAGCTTAATTTCATAAATACCAATACAGCATCCCTTCAATGGGATGCTTTTTTTCTTAAGAAACGGCAGAAACACCCACTTCGATATAGAATATAGATGGGGGGATGAATACCGTTAATACTTGAATTATCTATATCGTACGTTCGAGGGTATATAAAAGCCGTTTGGAAATCAGAATAAAAATAAATTTAATTGATTTTATGAAGCGTATAAGGGCTTAAAATGCAATATACAACAAAAAAATCAAAAAATATTCAAAAAACACTTTACAAGTGTCAGTGTTTTAGGTATTATAGACAGGCAGTCCGGGATACGGGCTGAGACCGAACATTGAAAACTGAACA
>NZ_DBPF01000146.1:764-8298 GCF_002299355.1 Catenibacterium sp. UBA627 | reverse complement strand
CATTGCATGAAATCTGGACATTTTTCTGGTAGTCGTGGAATTTATTTTATTTTTAAGATTACTGATTGTCCACGCTATGTAATTGACCAAATGGTTCGTCATGAAGCAGGAGTATTTAAAAACGTACAATCATTCAGATACGTCAATAAGGACTCTTTTGGTTATGAAATTCCTGCTGAAATCAAGAACAATGAAGAGCTTCTAAATAAATACAAGAAGCACATGGAAGATACTGTTGCTCTTTACGATGAAATTCAGAATTATATTATTGATTCTGGCAAATCTAATGAACGTGCAAATGAACAGGCACGTTATGTTCTTCCTATGGCAACTTATAGCGCTGTGTGCATTGGGTTTACTATTGAAGCACTTATTCATTATATGAATATGCGTCTGTGTACTCGTACAGAAGATGTTCACCGCCAGCTTGCTATTAAGATGCGCGATGCAGTTCTTGAAGTTATGCCAGAACTATCTGAATATTTAGTTCCTCAGTGTGACCGTATGCTGTATTGTCCAGAAGCTCGTGGTGGTTGTGGTAAATATCCCAGTAGAGACGAAGTTAAAGAACTAATCCTAGTTGGTAAATTTGCAAAGTGAATGGGTGAAAATAATGGATAAAGAATTTTGTGTAGATTATAATTCACATGATGGTATGTACACTATTAAAACTAAAACAGGGGACAAAATTACTGCAAAAGATATCTCAACTTATGGGTCTGATGACTACATTTCTGCTCTAAAAGACCTCGGCTATAAAGAAGTATTTTACATCCCTTATTATAAAGACTGTGTAGAAGAGTGGAATAGTTCTGTCGTTAGCGCAGAGAAACATCTTGAATTTTGCAAGAAGTCCCTGAAAGAGGCGCAAGAAAACCTTGATAAAGTAAAAAGTAATCCATGTGGTGACTGGTGGTATGACTGCTGGACAAATTCTGGTTATTGAGGTGGAGCTATGACAATCAATAATCCATTTGCCAAATCTGGCGCTTGCATGTGTCAATATTGTTCTAGCAAGACCTATCTTTATAATAATAGCGGGAATCGTAATAGATTTTGTGGCAACTGCGGCAATAAATTGGACTGGCCGGAAGCAAGTTTGACAGATTGGAATGACCCCGAACAGTGTTTGCCTACTCCAAACAGTAATGTTATTACTAGATATGATGATGATGAATATGAAGAATATTATTCTGCTAGTGGCAGATGGATGGCTAGAGATGCGTTAATTTATTATAGAATCCCAGATGTTTGGAGATATGATTGAGAGGTGAATAAAGTTGGTATTTTACAGTCGAGATTCTTGTTCTGATTTTGAAAAGAAACTAACGGAGCATGGTTATAAAAAGTGGATTCCTAATAGTCGTATAGATGTATTTGATTATTCATATCAAAAGCGTTTTGACGATGATTTGGGTAAGAAATACTTTATTGACTTTCAGTTTTATGATTATATGAAGTATTATCACGACCACGGAATCAGCGTAAAAGCCAGTGTGACTTTTAATAACGACAATGAAGAACCGGGTAAGCTAGATAAACCTGTTTGGTTAGAATTTGATTTTAATTCTATCGAACAGGCAGAAGCATTCGTTGAAGTGATGTGGAAAGCTACTAATAGCCAGTATTATGAACGCTGGCCTGAACGCTGAGTAAAATTTAACAAGAAAATGAGAGCTAGAGTATTGACAACTCTAGCTCTTTTTGATATAATACTTGTAGAAACAAACCAAATAATAAATAAAGGAGATTTAATATGATTACCGCAAGCAAGAATTACATCAATAGCGAGTGCAGACTTGTTCCAACTCCCGAAGCATACGACGAAGTATTGAAGAACAAGGTTAAGAAGTATCTAAGTTACAGTTGTTATCTTAACTGGGAAGCACTTCTAAAAGAATGCAACGATATTGCTATGGATTATAGGGCTGAGTCTCTTGGTAACAGCTATTTCGGAGCCGATAAGATTGCAGACGACATTTATATCGTCTCTGAGACGATTAACGACCACACCTATTACATCCCTTATGTCGCCGGTATCTCTGAACCAAGCGCCGATAACGACTGCTATTTGACTCGTGATGAAGCTATCCTTGCCGCTCTTACTACGAAGTATCTCAATGATAAGAGGGATACTCACGCAATTTCCAACGCTATTGCGAAGATGATTGATATGCCGAAAAGTGAGGTAGAAGAATGATTACTGCTGATAAGAAATATCTCGACAAAGAAAAAGAAATTTATCCTGATGTGGAGACGTTCTTTAATAAAAAGAGCCAATATTTTCAAAAGTGTAGAGTATACGGAGTTTGCACTGCTTATGAAGCGCTACAGAAAGAATGCGCTGATATTGCAGAATTGTTCAAGAATCGCTATCCTGATAATAATTGTTATTATGATGTTTCAAAAATTGGAGATGATATGTACATCGTAGAAGAAACCAGCGGAGAGCGTAAATATTATTATCCGTATGTCTCTGATAAAACTGTAGTAAAAGGTAGTTGTTGCTATCTTGATTATGATAGCGCTGTTCTTGCGACCATTGCAATGAAGTATATGAATACTAAAAATACCGACAAAGTTGCAGACATGGTTATGATTCTTGAGAAATTGGTTGATAAGCCTATGGTTAATATCCAGTAATATCGGCTAGGAGATGTAATAATGTATGATTGCAGATGGATTGTGTGTTTTGACACTGAAAGAAGATTTTCTTATTAAAACCGGGAGGAATTTGTAATGTATGATTGGCAGAAACGCAAGCTAAAGCGTGAACTCGGCGACCTTTATGACACATTCTTAGATTATGAATGTTATTTGGCTGGTGGTGCTATTACTTCTATCTTTACTAATAAGGACATTAACGATTATGATATTTTCTTTAAGCACAAAAAAGATATCGTCCGTTTTCTTAATAAAGAATCCTATATAACAAATTTCAAAAGTGATTATGCTATTACTATTACTAAAAATGGTAAAACTATTCAGCTAATTTATAAGCATGAATATCCTACTGAACAGGATGTGTTAAATCTTTTTGATTTCTCTGTGTGTATGGGATGTTATGATTTTTCTACAGAAGAGTTTATTCTTGGCGATGCTTTTCTTGAAGATTTAGCAAGCAAGACTATTCATTTCAATCCCAAAACCGATTCGCCTATTATGTCATTTATTCGTATTAAAAAATACATAAATAAAGGTTATGATATTCCTGTCTCTGAGATGTTTAAACTTGGCTTTACTATCAGTCAGCAGAATGTTGATAGTTACGAGAAGTTTCAGAATCTTCTTGGTGGTATGTATGGAGAGAATTATAATAAGTTTGCGGAAAAGTTAAAGAAAGAAGGTAAGCCTTTTGATTTAAATTATGTCGTAAGTAAGCTTTCAGAAATTGATGACGCAGATAATAGTTGCGGATATAAAGCCAAACTTGATTTTTCTGAAATGAATGAATCAGAAATCTCTATGGAAGTTGGTGTTCCATTTGATTATTTTGAATATAATGACGAATATTATACGCCAGATTTTAAACCCCTAAATAGAGAAGCCGTTGATAAATGTCTTTTCGCAAGAAAGAAACCCATTGAAGAAATCATCAAACTTCCAATGACTGTTTATAAGTGGATTGATGCTAAGAATCGTTGCAGTTTCTTTAATAGCAACTTTAAGTGGAAAGATTATGGCGAAGTGAAAGCATATGATTGGTTCGCATCTTCTCATGGTCTTCATTTTGTTACAGAAGATAAAATCTGGACTTGCTGTTATTCTAATAATTCAAATAAAGCTCTTGTTCGTGGCATTGTAACTTCTTATAATGGTTTTATTAGTATTAACGATATGAATGTAAAAAATCAGGAAATGAAGCTAGAGCGTGTATTTGTAACTAATATCTGGAACGAGGAAGATATTCCAGAAGAAATCAAGAGTAAGAAAAAAGAAAAACAGGAGGATTGTCCATTCTAATGATTTACGGTATTTTAATTTGTGTTATCATTATCCTTATAATTGTTATTCTAATTCAGCATTTTTCAATTCAGATTTCTACCGCTATGATTGCAGAGTTTGAGAAGTGGGCGAACCATTATGGCTATACTTTTCTTGATGTAGACCATAGTATTAAATACCCTGATACTGTAAACAAGATTAGTGGTGTGATTGAAGAAATTACTGATATTATCCAAAATGGATATGACGGCAAGGCAGAATAAAAAATAATTTTTATTTGTTAAACTTAAAAGAGACTCTTGACAGAGTCTCTTTTTTCTGTTATAATACTTATAGAAACAAAAACACTAGAAAGAAAGGAAATAATATGATTAAAGAATTTTGCATTGGACGCAAACATAAGAAACTTGTGGATTTTGATACTTACGTTTATGGATGTACTGTAGAAACTTGTGAAGATGGCAAGGTTACTCAGAAAGAAGTGTCTTGGGATGTTGCAGACAAAATGGCTGAAATTCTCCCTCAACTTGGTTACAGGCGTGTGTTTTTGAAGTATGACATCGACAAAAAACTAAAAGAACAAGAAGAAAAAGTAAAAAGTCTTGAAGAAGAACTGGAAAGAGTTCAAAATGAACTCGAACGTGCAAAGGTGACTCTTGAAAAGGGAAAAGAAAGGGTTGATAAAAATCTTTGCAAATGGTGGAAATAATAGATTTGAGGACTAAGATATGAAAACCTTTTATGTTGTTACTGATGGTGATTATTCTAATTATCATATTATTGCTATTACCGATAATAAAGAACGAGCAGAAAATATTAAGAAACTATATAGTAGCGAGTATTCAGAACCAATGATTGAAGAGTTTTTTGATAGTGAATCAAAAGACGAAGCATTCTATAGTGTACGGTATGACACAGATGGAAGTTATGATGTGATTTTACGAGAATTTGATTGGGATAATTCCTTTAATATTAATACTATCAAAGAAAACACTTCTCATGATGATTGGTGGAAATATAAAGTTTTCGTTATGGCTAAAGACGAACATCACGCTATCAAGATTGCACAAGATTTGTGGGCAGAATATAAAGCAAAGAAAGATGGTATTGTATGATTATTTTTGCTAGAAGTTTGGTTGCTATTTGTATTGGGGCAATTTTTGGTAAATCTGTTCGAGAGGGTGATTTATATAATATCTTTTTCTCTATGTTCGCTAGTATTGGTTATGTTGCATTTATTATGTGTGAATAAAATTTCTGTTTGATTGAGGTGATTTATATGGATAACCCTATTGTTAATCCCATTTGGTTCTACTTAGCAGACACAATTCCTAATATTCGTTATGTGTTTATTGCTGTTGGATTCTGTCTTTTTATACTAAGTATAGGTCAGATTGATAACAATAAAGTTTTTCGGAAAATTGTAGTTAGTGGATTTTTGGCATTAGTTGTTGGGGCGATAATTCCATCTCAAGAGACGCTTTATAAGATGGTTGCGGCAAAAATGATTACACCTAATAATATCAAAACTGTATCTGGTTATGTAAATGATACGGCAACGGACATTTCTGATAATTTAACAGACACAATCAAAGATATTATGGATTATTCTGTCGATAGAATTTATAATATCAGGAATAATGAAAAAGCTGGTGATTAAATGCTAATTTATAGACCTAATAGAGGCAGTTTAGCGGATGCAATGGAAGAAGCTAGAACCTTTAATTCATTTGACGAAATTAAAGAGTATGTAGCAAATAAATGGAATAGTATTTGGGGATATAATATCCTTAAACAAAACGACATCGTACTAGATGAAGAATCTCATAATGATAACCGTATCGGTTGGAAAGACGTTCGTTATCTTTGTACTAAAAAGCTTGGTGATGAGGATTATATAAAAGAATATGGTCATCCTCAGTGTATCGGATTTGTTGGATGGATTGAATGATAAGCGCTCTGATTTTTATAGGTAAACTTATTTTGACTATTGTACTTTGCACACTATTTTTTATTCCTATCACTATCGCAATGGGGATAAGCAGTGGTCACTATTGCTACAAACCTAAATCACATCCAGCAAAATCACCAAATGAAGTAAAGATTAAAATTAAGTGAGGTATAGCTATGAAATTTAAGAAAATTGTTTGTGCAATCATGATTGCAGTTATTGCTTTGTTCTGTGTAGGCTGTTCCGAGGCAGATAGAGTAAACCATAATATTTCAAAGCAAGCAAATTATTTTGAAACAGAACGTCGTATCACTGTATATAATGCTCGTACTGATAAGATTATTCTTGAAGCAGAGGGATTAATGTCTATCTCAAATAATTCTGATAATGAACTCGTATGTACCATTAAGACAGGGCCAAACACTTATAAGAAAAATTATATCTATCTAAATGCTTATACCATGTATGTTGTGGAAGATATTACCGGAACAATGACCGACCCGTACCATTATAAGATGTACTTCCACACAGAAGTTCTTCCTGACGTTGAGGTGAAGCCGTAAAAATTAAAATTTATCGTTAAATTTAATACAGAGTATTGACACTCTGGATTTTTTATGTTATAATATTTACAGAAAGGTTGGTGCTAACATGATTACTCCAAAAGAACTTGAAGAACGTGACATGAAACTTGATGAACTTGAAAAGAAAATTGATAGTTCTATTAGGTTTCATCATGGTTGGCATAAATGGGAAGAGGCAATTATTGATGGCGAATACCCTGTAAATGTTAGAACCGCTATTGGACTGAAATATAGGGAAGCTGGGTGGGATTATGTTTACCATATTACGTCTTCTGAACATGTCGACCGTCCCGGTTTAACTCACTTTATTTTCTCTACTGAAAGATTGGATTGCAAAGTAGTTGGCGGATTTTATATTGTGTGAGGTGTAATATGGTCTATAATTGTCAATTTGTTCCACTTGATAAAGAGGTATATTGTGTTGGTTTTCGCTATGGCAGAACTAAACCTATTGTAAATCGTAAACCTACCCTTGGTATCGTTAAAAATAATAGCTACTGGAGACGTTTTGTCCCAGATAAAGAAAAAGAGCATATTATTGAATTGCGTCAATATGCTTCAAGTTATTATTTTGCCGACACTTATGAAGAAGCTGTAAAGAAGTATAATGAACTGGTTAATGTAGTTTATAAGAAATATTATGATTTAACATACAAAATTAGTCAAAACTTTATTGGAGGTGTACCTAGATGACAAATGTTATAGACCCATCTAAAATTAAATTATGGAATGTTGAAATTAACTCATTAAATGTCTCTCGTTGGCGTGTGGATATGAGTTTTACGAAGGTCTGTGTAGATAAACGTCCTGTCAGTGACGATATTAGTTTTACAGACGAAGAAGGTAATTTAGACAAAACGGATATCGCAGAATTATATTGGATTTTGTTTACAGAGCCAGAGTATCAAAAGATTGCTGGTGTTTATTATGATAATAAGCTTACTGCACTTTGGATGATAAACCGTGACGATAACACAGGTTATATTACTTGGGATAATTTAGGGGTTTTAGTTGTAAATTGTCTTGAAGGAATAAAGTACCAAAAGGAGAAAAG
>NZ_DBPF01000146.1:0-627 GCF_002299355.1 Catenibacterium sp. UBA627 | reverse complement strand
TTCGGCTGTTACAAGAATGAAAAATATCAAGAATCCCTTGCAGAAAAAGGTATTAATAAGAAAGATTATAATAAAGCTTCTTGTAATGTTGATGCTATTGAATTTGACCCTAACCTTCGTGGTATTCTGAACTATGAATTTTGTGGTCAGCGTGTTCAGGAATTTAACAACAAGATGTATGAAATTAGTCAGAATCGCCGTTATCTCTGGAAAGAAGATGACTATGAAGGTCTGACTGACGAACAAATTGCAGAACTTAAACAGCTAAAAGAAGAAGTAAAAGAGCGCTCTACTTATGTCCATGTAAAAATTGTTCATAATGATTTTATGACGTTTGCAAGCAAGAAGCATTATGACCTGATTCTTATGAATCCACCTTTTGCAAATGGCGATGAGCATTTGATGAAAGCGATTCAGATGCAACAAGAAAATGGTGGAAAAATTCTTTGCATTCTTAATGCTGAAACCCTGCTGAATCTGTATTCTAACAAGCGTAAGTTCCTGATGAATACGCTGAATGACCTCGGGGCAAAGATTCAGTTTGTGGACAATGGATTCAGTGATGCAGAACGTCAGACAGATGTTCGTGTTGCTCTGATTTATATTGATATTCCAGAGCCAGAACAT
>NZ_DBPF01000135.1:0-8761 GCF_002299355.1 Catenibacterium sp. UBA627 | reverse complement strand
AAGCTGAAGCCTGAAGAATTAGCTGATATGCTGATAGAAGCATTACCACCAAAGTTAGATGAACTGTTACGAGATCTGAAATAAGATCTCTTTTTTTTGCATAATACAACATTCGCTCTAAATACAGCTTTTTTATGCTGCTTCTCAAGTTTTATTATAATAAAATGGTATAATAATATAAGTCTTGAAAAGGATTATATAAGTAATCTATAAGAAGGGTAGACAATTATGTATAAACATTTTACGCTTATGATAGACAGAAGAAATACATATGAAGGGACACTCTGATCTTTTTGATATACTTATAGTGTATCGACATGGATTATTTATTTTTAATAGATATTCTATGCCTTTTTACATCATTAAAAAATTGAAAAGACTTCTTTTTAGGACAAATCAAACAAGGAGAAAACGATTATGAACAAGAAATTAATGACTATGTTAGTCGCTTGTGCTTTATCAGTAACAACATTATCTACTACAGCAGTATTTGCAGAAGATGCAGTAGTAACTGGAGAAACTCCAGCTGTTACTGAAACTACAACTACACCTGAAACTACACCTGCAGATTTTTACCCAGGAGTCACTTTACTTACACCTAAAAAATGGACAGGGGATAGTGATATTGTCTTTGAAGTAGATGCTAAAGGTGGAACAGTTTCCAATGGTGAATTTTATATTTATGATACAGATGGTTTAGGCGAACCTTTGGAAGTTCAAAATAAAATAGAAGTAAATGAAGAAGGTAAAGGTAAGATTACATTTACTAAAGATGCATTAATGAATGCAAAAACTTGGTCTTGGGATGATGATGAAGAAGTTGGAAATCAGATTTCAGTAGATTGGACAAAGTATTCTGAAATTGAATTTGCTTTTGCATTCGAATTAAACGGTCAGGATAAATATAAGTCTATGTATGTAGAAACTTCAGTAAAGGCTCCAGCACCAACTGTAACTCCTACTACACCAGCTAAGCCTTCTACTCCTGCAAAACCTGCAGAAAATAAAGGTACAACTACAATTACACCTAATGCACCTGCAGCAAAAGATGACAAGAAAACAAATACTACAACTACTACAACTACTACAAAGAAAGAAGCACCAAAGACTGGTGATACTATGAATGCTGCATTATATGCTTCATTATTAGTAGTCAGTGCTTTAGCTGCTGTTGTATTAGCTACAAAAAAGAAAGTTACTGAATAATCTGTCAATTAAAGTAAGCGTAAGTAAAATGAAATATTATGGGAAAGAAAAGACAATTGAGAAATGAAATCAGTTGTCTTTTTTTATGTAAATTTATTCACAAAGTGACAAATCCACTTATCTGTCACTTGAATGATAACACTTACAATGTTAACATGAAGTCAGAAAAGTTAATTAAAAGGAGATTGATAATCATGTATAAGTTCATGTTAAATGAAACAAGTTATCATGGAGCAGGTGCTATTAAAGCTGTTCCTGAAGAAATTAAAGCAAGAGGATTTAAGAAAGCATTTGTTGCTTCTGACCCTGATTTAGTAAAGTTTGGTGTTACTAAAAAAGTAACTGATTTATTAGATGAAGCTGGTATTGAATATGTTCTTTACAGCAACATTAAACCAAACCCAACTATCGAAAACGTACAGACTGGTGTTGCTGCATTTAAAGAAGCAGGCGCTGACTGTATCGTAGCTATCGGTGGTGGATCTTCAATGGATACATCTAAAGCAATCGGTATCATCATTACAAACCCTGAATTTGCTGATGTACGTTCATTAGAAGGTGTTGCACCAACTAAGAATCCTTGTACTCCAATCATCGCTGTTCCTACTACTGCAGGTACTGCTGCTGAAGTTACAATCAACTATGTAATTACTGATGTTGAAAAGAAACGTAAATTCGTATGTGTAGATACTCATGATATTCCAGTAGTTGCTGTTGTTGACCCAGAAATGATGTCTTCAATGCCAAAAGGATTAACTGCTGCTACAGGTATGGATGCTTTAACTCATGCTATCGAAGGTTATATTACTAAAGGTGCTTGGGAACTTTCAGATATGTTCCATATTAAAGCTATCGAAATCATCGCTCGTTCATTAAGAGGTGCTGTTGAAAACACTGCTGAAGGACGTGAAGGTATGGCTTTAGGTCAGTATGTTGCTGGTATGGGATTCTCTAACGTAGGTTTAGGTGTTGACCATTCTATGGCTCATACATTAAGTGCTTACTATGATATGCCTCATGGTAAAGCTTGTGCAATCTTACTTCCAACAACTATGGAATACAATGCTGAATATACTGGTGAAAAGTATAAAGACATTGCTAAGGCAATGGGTGTTGAAGGTGTTGATGGTATGACTCAGGAAGAATATCGTAAGGCTGCTGTAGATGCTGTTAAGAAGTTAGGTGAAGATGTAGGTATCGAAATGACTCTTAAGGGTGTTGTTAAGGAAGAAGATATTCCTCAGTTAGCTAAGGATGCATATGCTGATGCTTGCCGTCCTGGTAACCCAAGAGATACTTCAGTAGAAGATATTGAAGCATTATATAGATCATTACTTAAATAATAATCATTCATCGGGAGGAACTTTTGTTCCTCCTTTTTGTTTTTTATTGATGTTTCTTATAAAAAATGTATAATAGACTTGTGCTTTTATATATAGCACTCAATAGAGTTATTAAAGGAGTATGATAGTGTCGTGGACTCGAGTCAGATAATGATGGTTGTTATTTTTATTATATTGATAGGATTGTCAGGCTTATTTTCTAGTGCAGAAACTGCATTTATGTCTGTTTCTAAGATTAGAGTAAAGACTGTAAGTGAGGATGAAGAAGATCCTCATCACGCCAAGGCTTTAATTGTTTCTAATCTTTTAGAAGATACAGATCATTTATTAAGTACAATTCTAGTAGGCAATAACCTTGTCAACATTTTAGCTTCTTCATTGACTACATCATTTGTGATCAGTGTATTTGGTAATGAAGGAACAGGTGTTGCGGTTGCAACAGGGTTTGTTACGTTAATGATTCTTATTTTTGGTGAAATTACACCAAAGACTTTAGCTGTAAGTAAAGCAGAAGCATTATGTTATAGATTCTGTCGCTTTATTCAATTAATAAATTTCATATTTACACCAGTTGTTGTTATCTTAACAGCTGTGTCTCATGGCTTGATTCATATATTAGGTGGTAGTATTGATCAACAGCCTACACTTTCTGAAGAAGACTTAAAAACAATTGTAAATGTGTCTCATGAAGAAGGTGTATTAGAAGATGAAGAAAAAGAAATGATGCATAATATCTTTGATTTTGGTGATACTGATATTAAAGAAATCATGACGCCACGTATTCATGTGGCTACAGTTGATTATGATGCGACTTATGATGAAGTGGTTGCTGTATTACAGGAATCACAGTATTCTCGTTTACCTGTTCTTTCAGAAGAGGGTGATGAGATTGTTGGTGTATTACATATCAAGGATATCTTAATGAATCCTGTTGATCATGAACATTTCCAGGTAAAGGATTATATGCGTGATGCTTATTTCGTTTATGAATTTAATCATATTTCAGATGTTTTTGCTTCTATGCGTAAGGAGCATGTTTCTTTATCAGTTGTATTAGATGAATATGGTGTTATGGCTGGTATTGTGACATTAGAAGATATTGTCGAAGAAATCGTTGGTGAAATCGATGATGAATATGATGACAATAGTGAAGAAGTAAAGAAGATCTCTAAAAACGTCTATTTAGTAGATGGCAGTTTAAACATAGATGAAGTCAATGACCGCTGTGGTACAGAATTTGCTTCAGAAGAATTTGAATCTATTGGTGGTCTTGTCTTAGGTCAGGTGAATGGTTCACCAAATCCTCATCAGAAGGTTTATGTTGATGACTGTATGTTTATTATTGAAAAGATTGATAAAAACAGAATTGAATTATTGAGACTTATTATCCCAGAAGAGGAAAGTCAAAAAGAAAATGAAGAAAAACACGATTAAAGTGTTTTTTCTTTTGGAGGGGAGCAGTCATGAAAGATATATATAATAAGGCAATGGCTATATATGATGACTATCGTTATTATGTACCTAGTTTCTCTAGCGCTGCTTTATCATTTTATTTAATCATCCTGCTGATCCCTGCTACAACTATTATTGCAGTTGTGACATCTTCTTTACATATTAGCGTAGAGATTCTAGAGATGGGTATTAAAGAGTTTATTCAGCCCGCTTATGCAGAGATGCTTCTTGATACATTAAAGGGCAGCTCTTTAAATACAGTCTCTATATTAGTGTTTATTTGGTCTTTTTATGCTGTATCTAGAGGTATAGGGAATATCTATGATATTTCTAAGAAGATGTTTTCAGTAGAAGAGAGAAGTGAATCAGTGATTGCCTGGTATATTTATGTCTTTAAGGTGACAATGCTACTACTTGGGACATTACTGATTTCAATTGTATTACTTGCGACAGGACCTATATCAAGAGTATTTCATTTTTTATATGGCATTGCATTTATGCGCTTTGTCCTATTATTTCTTATTATGGTCCTATTTTTTATGGCTATCTATATGATAGTGCCTAGAGAACGTATCACATATCATGAAGCCCTTCAGGGAGCTTTTGTAACTTCTGGTGGGATAGTGATTTTATATATTGCATTAAACTATTATTTTAAATATGCAGATCTTACATCTTTATATGGACCACTTACCTCAATCTGTGTTATCTTATTTGTATTTGATTGGGCAAGTGAGATTTTCTATGTAGGAATGTATTTGACTCATATTGCATATTTAAGGAGGAACAACGCGAAATGGCAAGAGAAGATTTTGGAAAGAGTAAACCAAGAAGAAAAAAATTTGACAAAGACAAAAAACCTAGAAAGGATAGCCGCAAAAGCTTCAAGAAGGGGTCTGATAAAGGCTATAAGAAAGAAAATAGAGGGCCAAGAAAAGATTTTGACAGAAAGCCAAGAAGATTCACTTCAAAGCCAAGAAAAGATAGAGAAGAAATAAATATCAAGAAACTTGGTATTAATGGTGAAGGTATTGGTTATATTAAGAAGAAGGTTATCTTCGTACAGAATGCTTTACCATTAGAAATGGTTGAAGTAGAAATCGATAAGAAGACACAGACTTATATGTTAGGTCATGTGACTGCATATAAGAAGCTTTCATCAGCAAGAAAGGATCCTGAATGTGATCAGTACAATCAGTGTATGGGATGTGCTTTAAAGCATATGAATTATGCTGATCAGTTAGTTCATAAACGTGAATTATTAAAAGAAACACTTCATAAATATACAGATTTATCTGTAAAAGACTTGGATATCAAGCCTGTTGTAGGAATGAAAGAGCCAGAACATTATCGTCATATCGTTGCTTTCCCAATTACTTACTTCAGTGGAAAGCTATGTGTGGGCGTTTACCAGCGTGAAACAAAATTCCTTACTTTAATGGATCATTGTCCTCTTCAGACACAGAAAATCAATTCCTTACTTGTGAAGATTGAAGATATTCTTAATGAAAATAAATGTCGTGATTATAATGATAAGTTCAAGAAAGGCTTAAGATTCTTAATCATTCGACAGATTGGTGAAGAAATGCAGGTGGCATTCGTTACTGGACAGGATGGTATCAGCCAGACTGTGACTAAGGAGATTGCTGCATTAGATGAAGTCACTGCATTATATTATACAGTGAATACATCTCGTTATCAGGATTTCTATGAACAGGGATTTAAGAGAATCTATGGTCAGACACATGCTCAGTATAAGGATTTCAAGATTTCAGTACGTTCTGATATGATTCTTAATCCAGAAATGGATGATGAAAAGACAAGACAGATTTCTTCTTTATTAGATAAGAAGGAAGATGTTTTATCTATGGGGTGTGGTTCAGGAATCATGGAATTACAGTTAGAAAATAAGGTTGTTGCAATTGATGACAATAAGGTAAGTATCCATGATGCCACTGAAAATGCAAAGAGATTAGAGTTAGACAATAAGCTATTTATTGCTGGAAATGTCAATGATCAGGCAGCACATCATTTAAAGAATCATAGTTATGATGCATTAATCATTAATGAAACTGTTGATGGAATGACTGATGACTTATTAAAGTCTATCACTTTATCAGGTATTAAGCATGTCATTATTGTTTCTGATAACATGAGTACTCTCGCAAAGACATTACATCAGTTAGAAGAAATGTTTGATGTGAATACTATAATTTCTTTAGATAAAGAACCTCATACACCTCGTTTAGAAATTATTGTAGATTTAAAGCGTAAGTAATATGGAAATAGTATTAAGTATTATTTGTATTGTATTATTGGTGGTTGTAATCTATCTTCTCTATACATCACAGATGAAAATTCATGATAAGATGATTCAGACAGAGGCTGTTCATTCATCACTTGATGGACAATATAATTCTATTATTTCTTTATTAAATGAAACAAATAGATCACTTGGTCAGTCCGATGTTAAAATCAATCATATGATTGATGGTATGCATGAAATCAATGTGATTATGACCAATACAAAAAAGAGAGGGACTTTTGGTGAGTATCAGCTCTACCATATCCTATCTCTTTATTGTGGTGATAATCAGCATATCTATGAGGAACAGTACCGTTTAACCAATGGTAAGATAGGTGATGCAGCTTTACACTTACCTGGTAATACAAAAGTATTAATTATTGATTCTAAGTTTCCTATGGAAAACTATTTAAAGATAGTAGATAATCCAAAGGATATTTCTTATCAGAATGAATTCAAGAAGAATGTTAAGAAACATATAGATGATATTTCTAATAAATATATTACCGAGGAAACATTGGAAGAAGCGGTAATGTTTATTCCAAGTGAGGCCATCTATCTCTATTTATGTGATGAATGTGCTGATCTGTATGATTATGCGCATAATAAGAAGGTATTAATGACTTCTCCTTCTACACTTATGGGAGTTGTCTTTACACTTATTAACATCACTAAGGACTTTAACCGTTCAGAGAATATTAAAGAAATAGAAAAACAAATTATCAAGCTTAAGAGTGATACTGATCGTTTAGATGACCGTTATGGTAAAGTTATGAAGAACCTAAGTACTCTTGAAAAGAGTCTGAAGGAACTAGAGAAATCTAAAGATAAAATCAGTAAAACAATCAATCAAGCTTATGATGGTGCTATAGAAGAGGAATAATCCTCTTCTTTTTGCGTAAAAAAAACTGGAGGGAAATTCCTCCAGTAGACTAATTAAGTGAATTACTTTTATTCATGCTTTCAAGATATGTCATAATATCTTTCGCGTTATCACTATAATCACAACTCAAAACAGCCAATGACATCAATAAGAAGAGATCACTATAATTACTTAATTCTAAGTCTATACCAATCGCATTCTCATCTCTTACTCCCACTAACTCCTGTGATTCATTCGCAAAGCCACGATCTACTGCCTGTGAAATAAGTAGTTCATAGCTTCCTTCATAATAACTAGAAACAAAATCATTAAAATCCTTACCTACAATCTCAATTACATTCTCAATTGTTTCATCGGATTCTTCTGCGAGTGTATTGATAAATTGTTCTAACATCACAATCACATACTCAATCACACTATCTGCATTTGCAGTCTCTTCGTTATATATGACATACATGCCTTTGTCATTATAGTAAGATGTAAATAAATGTTTCATTAATCTTCTTTACCTAAAGTTGCAACCATAACAGCTTTAATTGTATGAAGTCTATTTTCTGCTTCATCAAATACAACAGAGTTCTTGCTTCTGAATACTTCATCATCCACTTCACGAACATCTAACCCCTGTTCATGTTTTACTCTTGCTGTTTCTGTTTCGAAATCATGGTAAGATGGAAGGCAATGCATAAATAATGTATTGTCATTATGTGTCTTACTCATTAATTCTTTGGTTACTTTAAATGGACTTAATAATTCCACTCTTGGCTTATACAATGATTCATCTTCACCCATTGAAACCCAGATATCAGTATAGATAACATCAGCACCATCTACTGCATCTGTATCATCAGTAATAGTCAAACTTCCACCAGACTTTTTACATTCTTCCTGACAATAAGCCACCACTTCTGGATCCATTTCTAATGATTTAGGACCTAAACATACAAAATGCATTCCCACCTTACATGCACCATACATTAATCCATAACATACATTGTTTCTAATATCACCAGTAAAGACAAACTTGATCTCATTTAAAGGTTTATCTAGATGTTCCTGAATAGTAAGGAAATCAGCTAAAGTCTGAGTAGGGTGGTCAACATCTGTTAAACCATTCCATACAGGTACTCCTGAATACTTAGCTAATGCTTCAACATTTTCCTGCTTAAATCCTCTAAATTCAATCCCATCAAACATTCTACCTAGTACTTTTGCTGTATCTTCAATTGACTCCTTCTTTCCCATCTGTGACTGAGTCAAGAAAGTAGCATGTCCTCCTTCATCAAGAACACCTACTTCAAAAGCACATCTTGTACGTGTAGATGTCTTTTCGAATAATAAGGCAATATTCTTACCTTCGAGTGAATGACCAATCTTTCCTGCTTTCTTCTTAGACTTTAGCTTTTTAGCCAAGTCTAGAAGATAATAGATTTCTTCCTTAGTATAATCCTTAAGTGTTAAAAAACTTCTCCCGTGTAAATCCATAACTATACTTCCTTTCTACTTATATTTCTTTACCTACTACTTTACCAATTTCTCGTAATTCTTCAATAAGTTTAGTATATTTTTCAG
>NZ_DBPF01000074.1:14340-14478 GCF_002299355.1 Catenibacterium sp. UBA627 | reverse complement strand
ATCAAGCAGTATAGGTGGAATAGCAATCTCTACAGCATTATGTGTCTTTCTGTAGCTATTCGAATATGGAAGTTTTAGTTTATTTCCCTTAAGTCTTATATCTCCAATAATGAGTGTAGTATATCCATCCTTTGGAAG
>NZ_DBPF01000074.1:12082-14234 GCF_002299355.1 Catenibacterium sp. UBA627 | reverse complement strand
AGTATCTGCTGTGCCATATTGGAATTAAGCGTTCTATAGTTATCAGACGACTTCAGAAGTGCATAGTTCTTCTCATAATTGAGATACTTGCCTTGGGCAAAGTAATGCTGTCTGATGTTATAGATTGCCTGATTAGTGAGATTCTTCGCAATATGACATAATTCCTTGATGGAACGATAGTCTTCCTTAGACAGATGCTTTACCTGTTGTTTTACCGTAAGATACATATGTTTTAGCTCCTTTCTATAGTTTTAGGAAAAGAAGTTTCCAATTTATTTATACTATGTTTTACTCATAAATTACTTATGTGATTATAAAATAAACTTATTTATTACCACTTGATAGAAGTAGGAGTTTTCTACCGATTTTATAGATAATTAGTGAATAATGGTATATAATGACAATAATCTATGAACAAGGAGATTGTATATGATTGATATCGCAAGATTAAGAGAAGATCCTGAAGCTGTTAGGGAGAATATTAAAAAGAAGTTTCAAGATCATAAGCTTCCTTTAGTTGATGAAGCATTAGAATTAGACAAACAGTATAGAGCTGCTATTACAAGAGCATCTGAACTTCGTAGTATGAGAAATAAATTGTCTAAAGAAATTGGACAGTTCATGCGTGAGGGGAAGAAAGAAGAAGCTGCTGAAAATAAGAAGAAAGTTGGAGAAATGGCTGAAGAATTAAAGTCATTAGAAGAAGTTGAAAAAGAATCTGGAGATAAATTAAGAGAAGTCATGATGAAGATTCCTAACTTCTTAGATCCTACTGTACCAATCGGTAAAGATGACAGCGAAAACGTAGAAATCACTAAGTATGGTGATCCAGTAGTACCTGATTATGAAGTTCCATATCATACAGATATTATGGAATCATTTGATGGTATTGATCTAGATGCAGCAGGTAGAGTTGCAGGTAATGGTTTCTATTATTTAATGGGTGATATTGCGAGATTACATTCTGCAGTATTAGCTTATGCAAGAGACTTCATGATCAACCGTGGATTCACTTATTGTGTACCACCATATATGATTAGAAGTAATGTTGTTAATGGTGTTATGTCATTTGAAGAAATGGATGCCATGATGTATAAGATTGAAGGAGAAGACCTATACTTAATTGGTACTTCTGAACATTCAATGATTGGTAAGTTCATTGGTGAATTATTAGATGAAGACAAATTACCATATACTTATACTTCATATTCACCATGTTTCAGAAAAGAAAAGGGTGCTCATGGTATTGAAGAACGTGGTGTTTATAGAATTCATCAGTTCGAAAAACAGGAAATGATCGTTGTATGTAAACCAGAAGAATCTAAGATGTGGTTTGATAAGTTATGGAATAATACTGTAGATTTATTTAGATCTTTAGATATTCCAGTAAGAACACTTGAATGTTGTTCTGGTGACTTAGCAGACTTAAAGTCTAAGTCATTAGACGTTGAAGCTTGGTCTCCAAGACAGAAGAAGTATTTTGAAGTAGGAAGTTGTTCTAACTTAACTGATGCACAGGCTAGAAGATTAAATATCAGAATCAATGGTAAAGATGGTAAGTATTACGCACATACTTTAAATAATACTGTTGTTGCACCACCTAGAATGTTGATTGCGTTCTTAGAAAATAACTTAAATGAAGATGGTACTGTTTCTATTCCAGAAGCATTAAGACCATACATGGGTGGTACTGAAAAACTAGTTCCTAAAAAATAATGTGAAAGGAGATGTAAAATCTCCTTTTTCTTGCATTTTATAATAATTATGTTATAATCAATTTTGCCATTACAATAAACATGTCTGAACCATGTCAGGACCGGAAGGTAGCAGCATTAAGGGCCTCTGTTTGTGTGTAATGGCACTTTTTTTATATAAAAAGGAGTCATAGCATGAATGATGAAGAATATATGGCTGAAGCATTAAAAGAAGCAGAAATCGCAATGAGTGAAGATGAAGTACCTATTGGATGCATTATTGTCTATGAAGGACAAATCATTGCACGTACACATAACCAGAAGGAAACCTTAAAGAAGGCTACAGGACATGCTGAAATATTAGCTATTAATCAAGCAAGTGAGTATCTTGATTTATGGCATTTAGATGGCTGTACAATGTATGTAACATTAGAACCATGTATGATGTGTACAGGGGC
>NZ_DBPF01000074.1:0-12010 GCF_002299355.1 Catenibacterium sp. UBA627 | reverse complement strand
TGGCCAGGTTTTATAGAGTTAATAGAGAATAATCCTGTAAATCATCATCCTGATGTACAACAGGGGATTTTAAAGGAACAGTGTGCTACAATAGTATCAGAGTTCTTTAAACGTAAAAGGAGGAAGTAAACTATGGATTCTTATTATAGTAATAAGATGAGTTATGGTGAGTTCTTTGGTTCAATCATGAAATGGATGGCTGTCGCATTAGGAATCACTACAATCACTTCGTTTCTATTCTCATTCTTACATCTTGAACTGATATTGGGTGCGTCTTATTTCATCTTTATGATTGTTTGTTCGATTATAGAAATAGGATTAGTACTAATGCTTAGTAAAACAGTCAAAGATATGGCTATAGAGAAGGCTAAGACATACTATGTTGCTTATTCAGTAATTAATGGGATTGTGCTTTCTATGTGGTTGAATTATGTTGTACCAGGTGTAGCGGTACTTGCTTTTGCGGTGACAGCTGTTTATTTTGGTTTACTCTATACAGTGACACAGCATACTAATAATAATTTCATCGGCGTAGGAAAAGTCTGTTTAATGGCTTTACCAGTTCTTATGATTGCGTATATTTTATTGATTTTCATTTCAGCACCAGCTCTTTATTATCTAGTTGTATTCCTTGATCTTGCAGTTTTTACTGGACTTACATTACATGACTTTAAAAGCATTGAATATGCTTATGAAATTGTACCTCAGGAAGCATTACAAGGTATGGCATTACTTTGTGCATTACAGCTCTATATGGATTTCATCAACATTCTTATCGATATATTGATGTTAGTAAGTGATAATAATTAAGGTGCTAAGGCACCTTTTTTTATGTATAATAAGGAAAGGAGTTGATGAAGATGGCATATAAATCATTATATAGAACATACCGTCCACAGACATTTAAAGATGTAGCTGGACAGGAAGCAATTATTACTACATTAAAGCATGCAATAGATGAAAAGAAGATTGCGCATGCATATTTATTTTGTGGTCCACGTGGAACAGGGAAGACAACTGTCGCAAAGTTATTAGCTAAAGCAGTTAATTGTACAGGTGATCCTAAACCATGTGGTGAATGTGAGAATTGTAAACAGATTGAAAATGGAACACATCCAGATGTCATTGAAATAGATGCTGCCAGCAATAATGGGGTAGAAGAAGTAAGAAGTCTGATTGATAAGGTGAAATATGCACCGACACAAGGACAATATAAAGTTTACATCATCGATGAAGTACATATGATGTCACCTGGAGCTTTTAATGCACTATTAAAGACATTAGAAGAACCACCTGCACATGTCATCTTTATTCTTGCGACGACAGAACCACATAAGATCTTGCCTACTATTATTTCTAGATGTCAGAGATTTGATTTTACACGACTTACTGACCAGGAAATGGTACAAAGAATGCAGTATGTCTTAAAAGAGGAAGATAAGACATATGATGATGGATCTTTAGAATTAATTGCTAGACTTGCGAATGGTGGAATGAGAGATGCATTATCTATCCTTGAACAATGTCTTGCCTATAATGATGATCATTTAAGCATTAATGATATTCATACTATTTATGGTATTGTATCCATGGATGATAAGACAAACTTATTGAAGGTTTTATTATCTAAGAATATGTCTGAGTCTTTAAAGATATTAGATAAGATGGATAAGAGTGGTATCGATATTAAGAGATTGACATTTGATTTAATTGATATATTAAAAGACATAGTTGTTTATAGGAATACAAAAGATGCTTCTATTATGTCAGTCATGACACAGAAAGACTTAGAAAACATCGTGCCTTATATTACAAGTGATGAATGTTTTAGCTTTATTGATATATTGATGGATGCAAGTGAGAAGTATATTAGAGCGACTGATCCACATATTTATTTTGAACTTGCATTATTAAGACTATGTAATCAAGAACATGCACCAAGTCAGAAGATTGAATATACACCTGTCAAAGATGAAACAGTCAAACAAGAACCTGTAAAGGTAGAAGAAAAAGTTGAACCAATCGAAGAAATTATAGAAGAACCTGTCTTTGAACCAATTGAAGAAGAGATAGTAGAACCAGTCTTAGAAAAGAAGGCTGAACAACCAGTACCTCAATTCAATTATGAAAAGAAAGAAGAACCAGAAACATATGTATCAGATGATAATATCGAAGTAGATCAAAGTGATATATTAAATATTCTTGTACAGGCAGATCGTAAGATCTTAAATGAAGTACAGGAGAAGTGGCCAGTGATTCGACGTTATATGGCTAATATGAATACAGCTAAAGCAGCAAGTATGTTATCACAGGGACATCCTGTAGCTGCTTGTAGAGATGGTTTAATTATTGAGTTTGAATTAATGCCTGATGTGAACGCGGCTAACTATTATAAGAATTATAAACAGTTATCATCTTTAATTAAGGATGTATTAGGACATGAATATAAATTCATTGGGATGCAGCATGATGCATGGTTAGAGATGAGACAACATTATATTCAGCTTGCAAGAAGCAAACAGCTTCCTCAGGCGAGACCAATCACATTAAAACATATTGATGGATATGATTTAAAAAGAGTTGATTTGAATGATGCACAGAAGTATGCTTTAGATATGTTTGGTGAAGATATTGTAGAATTTAAGGAGGATTAAAAATGGATTTCAATTCGCTTTTAGAAACCGCAAAGAAAATGGGTGAAACTGCCTCAAATCAACAAAAAGAATTAGAAAACAAGAGTTTTAGTTTTTCTTGTCAGAATAATTTGATTACAGGTAAAATCAATGGTAAGTATCAGATCACTGAATTACATATCAGTCAGGATCTTATGGATGACAAAGATATGTTAGAAGACTTGATGATGATTGCGATTAATCAGGGAATTAGTCAAGTAGAAAAGGAGAAAGAAGACAATATGAAATCCCTCACTGGTGGATTAGATTTATCTTCTTTTATGTAATATGGAATATCCAAAGAGTTTTGAAGAGTTAATGACATGTTTTAAAATGTTGCCAGGTATTGGAAATAAAGGTGCTGAAAGAATGGCTTATGCGATTTATGATATGTCAGAAGAAGATGTAAAAAGATTCTCACAGGCACTCACTTTATTTAAAGAAAATGTCCATACTTGTCCTATATGTGGTAATTTAAGTGAAGGTGATAAGTGTGAGATATGTGCTGATCACGAAAGAGATCAATCTACAATATGTGTTGTAGAATCTCCTAAGGATGTCTTTGCGATGGAAAAGATGAAAGAGTACCATGGTTTATATCATGTATTAGGTGGTACAATTTCTATTATGGATGGCAAGACTATGGATGATTTGAACATCATGAGTTTATTTGATCGTATTACTCCTGATACAAAAGAAGTGATTATTGCGACAAATGCGACAAGAGAAGGGGAAACAACTGCACTCTTCCTTGCAAAGCTATTAGATAAAAAAGGTGTTAATACAACACGTATTGCGCATGGTTTACCAATTGGAAGTTCTCTTGATTATGCAGATGAACTCACATTATTAAAATCATTTGAGGGTAGAAAGAAAGTTTAAGCAAGAGGGCTATAATGTATTGTTATAGCCCTTTTATATTGAGTATAAAATGATGAAAGCTTTCAATGAATTAGCATGTGAATAAGAACATTAAATGATGCCTATTCTTTAGGAACTTATGGATTAGAAGATTATAAATATGCGAAACTGTTATCAGCAAGATGGTCACAGTTATTAAATAGAGAAGATATCTTTGATTATCGAAAGTATAGAGAAGGTAATGAATAACCTTCTTTTTAATTATGGAAAAAACATTGTAAATCACATATAATATTAATGTTTGAAGGAGCGTATGATATGAGTTTATTTATTACTTTTGAAGGTGGAGAAGGCAGTGGTAAAACGACTATTGCAAAGATGTTACATAAACAGTTTATTGAAGAAGGATATAATATCACTTTTAGTAGAGAACCTGGTGGTGTAGATATTGCAGAACAGATCAGAGATGTGATTACTGATGTCAACAATACGAAGATGGATGCAAGGACAGAAGCTTTACTTTATGCAGCAAGCAGAAGACAGCATCTTGTAGAAAAAGTACTTCCTGTATTAAAAGAAGATGGTATCGTGATATGCGATCGTTTTATTGATAGTTCTCTAGTTTATCAGGGAATTGGGAGAGGTATTGGCGTAGATAATATCTACAATATGAATCTTTTTGCGACAGATGGTATTCTTCCTGATTTAACTATTTTCTTTGATGTAAAACCTGAAGTCGCTTTAAAGCGTATTACAGGGGATAGAGAAGTCAATAGATTAGATTTAGAATCATTGGATTTTCATCATAAAGTGTATGTTGGATATCAGATGATTTGTGATAAGTTCCCAGATAGAATTGTGAAAGTAGATGCTTCTTTACCAGTTGAAGAAGTATATCATCAGGTTTATGAAATTGTAAAGGATAGATTATGAAAGAATTCTTAAAAGAAACACAACCTATTTTCTATCGTATTTTAGAGAAGAGTTTTAAAGAGAATAAAAAGACTCATGCATTTCTTCTAATAGGGGATCATACGGATGATATTGCGACATTTATTGCCCAGTCTTATATATGCCATGAAGATACACTAGCGTGTGAAACTTGTGATGACTGTATACGAATTAAAGAAGGTATTTATCCTGATATGATTGTATGTGATGGTAAAGAGACTTCTATTAAGAAATCGGATATTGATCATATTCAGGAAGAGTTTGTGAAATCAAGTGTAGAGAATAAAGGAAAAGTTTATATTCTTAAAAATATTGATAATGCGACAACTCAGGCAATGAACAGCTTATTAAAGTTCTTAGAAGAACCTGTAGAAGAAGTATATGCAATCCTTACAACAAAAAATATTAATAAAGTACTACCTACTATTCAATCTAGATGTCAGGTGATTAAATTGCTTCCTGAATCTAAGCATTCTTTAGAATTAAAACTAAAGAATGAAGGGGTGGATGACGAAGATGCTATGGTTCTTCCTCATCTGTTTGATTCGATTGAAGAATGCAATGAGTATAAGGATAGTGAGTTGTATTTTGATATTAAGAATTATGTATTCTACTTTATTGAAGATTTATATATGAGACCATCGGATTTATTGATCAATTTACAGATCAATCTAGGTAAGAAGTATAAGAAGAATAAAGAAGCATATGCATTATTTTTAAATCTTCTTGTGTTAGGCATGAGAGATATGTTTCACGTGAAACATTCTATACCTGTATTGTTTGTGAAACATAAAGATTTCTTTGAGAAGATGCCAGAAGATGGTAAAATATTACAGAAAATAGAAATCATATTAGAATATGCTGAAAGACTCAACAATAATGTCAATCTTGCATTATTATTAGATGGTATGGTATATAAAGTATTGAAGGGAGTTTGATGAAATGGATAGATTAGCGGCTGTTAGATTTAATAGCGCTGGTAAATATTATTACTTCTCCACAGATTTAGATGTTAAAAAGGGAGATAAAGTAGTAGTAGAAACTGTAAGAGGATTAGAATTAGGTGAAATCATTACAGATCTTACAGACTTATCAGAATTTAAATTAGATAACGAATTAAAGAGAATTAAACGTGTTGCGAATAGAGCAGACATTGAAGTATATAATATCAATAAAATTAAGGCACAAAAATCATATGAAATCTGTAAAGAAATCATTGCGGAAACAAACCTTGATATGCATTTGATCAATTGTGAATATACACTTGATGCATCTAAAGTTATCTTTATGTATACATCTGATGAACGTGTAGACTTCAGGGATTTATTAAAGAAACTAGCTAGTGTTTTTAAATGTCGTATTGAATTAAGACAGGTAGGACCTAGAGATAAAGCTAAAATTGTAGGAGGCATTGGAAACTGCGGCTTACCACTATGTTGTAACTCATTCTTAGGTGAGTTTGATGGTGTATCTATCAATATGGCTAAGAATCAGTTGCTTGCAATCAATATTGATAAAATTTCAGGTGTTTGTGGACGTTTATTATGTTGTTTAAAGTATGAAGATGAAGCGTATAAGGAAGTTAAAAAGAAATTTCCTAAGATTGGTTCATTTATTCGTTATGAAGATAAACAGTGTAAGGTTGTTGGTTTAAACGTTATTTCTGACTTAGTAAAGATTGATAATGAGGGCAGTATTTTATTTATACCTTTATCTGATGTAGATAAGAAGCCTGCACCTAAAAGGGAAAAACAAATCTTAGAAGAATTAGCACCTAAAAAAGAAAAGAAACATGAAAAGCCAAAACAAATGAAGCCAAGACAACAGCATAAATCAAAACAGAATAATCAGAAGCCAAGAACTATCAAAGGTAATAATCCAAAAGGAAAGAAAGATGAACGAAGAAATTAATTATCTCCTTGGTTATAATGATATGAAAATCATCCAGAGAAGAGATATGTTTACCTTTTCTCTGGATACTGTTTTATTGGCAAACTTTTGTGCAATCACAAAGGATATGAAGACAATCGTAGATTTTGGGACAAATAATGCAGCCATACCATTAATCTTAACGCAACGCACTCATAAGAAGATTATTGGTGTTGAAATTCAAAAGGAAGCTGTAGAGATTGCGGAACGAAATGTGAAATTAAATCATGTAGAAGATCAGGTAGAAATTATTCATGATGATATTAAGGATTATGTGAAGTATGCCCCACGTACCAAAGCCATTGTCTGCAATCCGCCTTTCTTTAAAGTGGGAGAGAAATCTCATATTAATGAAAGTCCTTATATGACTATTGCACGTCATGAAATTAAAATAGATCTAGAAGGTATTATTGCATCAGCTGCAAAAATTCTAGATCAGAATGGTCGTTTCTCAATGGTCTATCGTCCAGATCGTTTTATTGAAACAATTGAATTATTTAAGAAATACAGAATAGAACCTAAACGTATCCGTTTTGTCTATCCTAAAGAAGGAAAGGAATGCAATACATTCTTGATAGAAGGTGCATTCTTAGGTAAAACTGGACTAAAGATTGAACCACCTTTATATACACATAATGAAGATGGAAGCTATTCTGATGAAGTTAAACAGTTAGTAGGTGAGATGAATGTTAAATAGACAAAAAAGTTTTGAAAATGGGAAAGCGACACTTTACCTTGTACCAACACCAATTGGTAATTTAAGTGAAATGACACCAAGATGTATTGATGTGATGAAGAGTGTAAACTATATTGCAGCAGAAGATACACGTAATACAGTAAAACTATTAAATCATTTTAATATGGAAGCTAAACTCATTTCTCATCATGAACATAATTTGCATGTTGCGATTCCTAAACTTCTATCATTATTAGAAGAAGGGGAGTCAGTTGCATTAGTAAGTGATGCGGGGTATCCAGCTATTAGTGATCCAGGGTATGAAATGGTGTTAGCAACTATTGATGCAGGATATAACGTCGTTCCTTTATCAGGATGTAATGCCTGTTTAGATGCTTTAGTTGTCTCTGGCATTGCGCCACAGCCATTTATGTTCTATGGTTTCTTAAGTCATACAAATAAAAATAAGACAAAAGAATTAGAAAAATTAAAAAATATCACTTATACGATCGTATTCTATGAAGCCCCACATAGAATTAAGGCGACATTAGACTGTATGATGAAGGTATTAGGTGATAGAAAAATTGCGTTATGTAGAGAAATCACTAAGAAGCATGAAGAAATTCTAAGAGGTACTATTTCTGAAGTATTGGAAGTAGTAGATGAATTAAAGGGTGAAATGGTTATTGTGGTTGAAGGTGGTACTGAAGTAAATGAGGAAGAGACTTTTGACCAGACAATCACAGAACATGTTGATGAATTTGTAGAAAAAGGCATGTCTAAGAAGGATGCTATTAAAGAAGTCGCAAAGATTCGTAAATTAAATAAGAATCTTGTGTATGAAGAATATCACAAAAAGTAAAAGGGTAATGTTTCACGTGAAACATTACCCTTTTTGCTTGGAAGACCTCATATTTCTAGTTAATAACTATAAATACAAGAAGAAAAAAGTAAAGTCATTCTTAAAAATGACAATAACAGTTTATCATAAGATAAATTTTAATTCAATTTCATATTCTTTCTTGTCTAATGATTCAAATAACTTCTTGTCATTTTCTGCTCTTTGTTCATTGATTTCTTCAAGTAATTCTTTTTCATATGCCTTAGCTACAATCTCTACTTCCTTATCTGTAGCTTTTCTAGAATTCGCATTAGCTTTTCTATGTGTGCCATCACCAAAGACAGTAGTGGTATCAATAAAACCATTATCAATGCCGTGCCTGATGATATGATTAAAGATCTGGTCAAAGACTTCACTATCCTTGTATCTTCTCTGATAGTTCTTAGACCGTGTAGAATAGTTTGGAACATCTTCATAAATGCTGATACCTAAAAACCATCTATAAGCTATATTGACCTTGATCTCTTCACAGGTCTTTCTCATAGAGTTGATGCCGAATGTATAATTGATAAATATCATTTTAAAAAAGTACCACTGGGTCAATAGAACGTCTGCCGAAATTATTGTAGAGTGATTTCACTAACGGATAGATGAATTTCCGATCTATCGTAGCTTCCAGTGTTCTAACCAAATGATCCTGTGGTACTAGGTCATCTAAAGTACTCATGATAAGTCCATCACGTTTAATGTTTGCACGATTAGTCATTGCCATATTTTTATCCAACGATTAAGTACCTTAATTATACTATTTTCAGGCGATAATTGACAGGAAACGAAAAAGGCCGTAAGGCCACAATTTTTGCTTAATTGGAGTGTGGATACTTACGACAGTAACTATATTATCATATACTCTTCAAATTTAAAAGAAAAGACTGTTAACATTTAGTTTGTCAACAGTCTGAAAACTGTGTTTACGAACAGTTTCAAATCAATCTTTCGTAAGCTTCTCTTTCTTCACCATTTTTCAAACGAATAATACCACAATATTGAAATCCATTCTTTGATACAAATTCTTTCATTGGTTTATTATTCTTTTCAATATCTAAACGAATAGAAGGGGTACCACTCTGCTTACATATGTTGACTGCATAATCCAATAATTTTTTTGCATAACCATTTCCTTTATGATTATTATCAATCGCAAAACGATGAATTATACCATATTGTCTAGTATCAGTAAGCCAATGACCATTGTAGATTTTTACATAGCTAGGTTCTATTCCTATAATAAAATGCATAGTGCCATATATATGGGAGTGTTTAGAAAGAACATAACCGTTACCTAACAAAATGTCATCTAGAATTGTATTGATATCAGGATATCCTTTTTGCCATTGGTTGATATCATTATCTTTAAAATATTCTTTTGCCTGATTAATAAGATCCATCACACGACTTAGATCTTTAATTTCTGATGTGCGTACATGCATACCAATCACCTCATATAAAATTGTACAAGAAATTATTTAAAATATCAAATAGTTGTATTTTAATTGTTGAAATGGTTAAATGGTATCAAAGGAGGATGTTATGTTGTATCGTACTGTTAATATTATAATCTATATTATTTCTGTTTTGTTAGCTATGTATGGATTGCAGGCTTTTGATTTTGAACGCTTCTTAAGAAAGGGCAGAATCGGTCAGTTTTATGTCATCTATATTGTTGCGAGTGTAGCGCTCGGATACTTATTTGCACAATTTATACTTAATTTTGGGACATTAAGTTTTTATTGATTTAAAGCCAATATTTTTTAATTAATTGACTTGAATAATATGAATAAAATGATAAAATAGAAATGCTTACAAGGAGGAAAAAGGTATGAGCTTATCAAAAGAAATTGGTATTGACCTTGGTACTGCAAATATCCTTATCTATGCTAAAGGAGAAGGAATTGTAGTTAATGAGCCAAGTGTTGTTACTATTAATGTAGAAACAAATAGACCTGTTGCTGTTGGTGAAGAAGCAAGAGAAATGCTTGGAAAGACTCCTGGAAAATTAAAAGCAATCCGTCCTTTAAAAGATGGTGTTATTGCTGATTTCCAGACTACTGAAATCTTACTAACACACTTTATCAATAAACTTAACTTAAAAGGAATTTTTGCTAGACCAACAATCTTGATTTGTTGTCCATCTAACATCACTTCAATCGAAAAGAGTGCCATCCAGGATGTCGCTTTAAGATGTGGTGCTAAGAAGGTATATATCGAAGAAGAACCAAAAGTAGCTGCTATTGGTGCTGGTCTTGATATTTCTAAACCATCTGGAAATATGGTTATTGATATCGGTGGTGGAACTACAGACGTTGCAGTACTTTCATTAGGTGATATCGTTACATCTCAGTCATTAAAGATTGCTGGTGACAAGATGGATCAGGAAATCATTAAGTACGTTAAAGATAAATATAAGTTATTAATTGGTGATGCTACAGCTGAAGAAGTTAAGAAACAGATCGGCTGCGCATTTGAACCTGATGAAGAAACAGTTATGGATGTTCGTGGTAGAGACTTAGTTACTGGTCTTCCAAAGACTATCCAGATGAATGAATCTGAAACAGTTTCTGCTTTAGGTGAAGTTTGTGAAACAATCTTAATTGCTGCTAAGCAGGTTCTTGAACAGACACCACCTGAATTATCTGCAGATATCGTAAACAAGGGTATCTTCTTAACAGGTGGAGGAGCTTTATTAAAGAATTTAGACAAGTTCCTTGAACAGGGATTAAAGGTTCCTGTATTCGTAGCTGATACACCACTTGATTGTGTTGCTGAAGGCTGCGGTGTCATGTTAGAAAACACTACATACTTACAGTAAGAGATAGCGTTCGCGCTATCTCTTTTTTTGGAGGTAATAATGAAAGCGATATTTTTTGATATTGATGGTACTATCTACCATCCAGAGATTGGTATTAGTCAGAACACTATTGATGAAATTCATAGAGTACAAAAATTAGGTCATAAATGCTTTATCGCAAGCGGTAGACCAACTGGATTTATTTCTAAAGAAGTGAAATCCATTGGTTTTGATGGCTTTGTATTAGCTAATGGAGCACATATTGTAACTGAAGGAAAAACAATAGATTCTTTGACTTTACCTTATGAAGAAACAAAGAAACTAATTGGATATGTAGAATCACAAGGTTATGAATATGTACTTCTTACAACTGATCGCTGTTATTTAAAGAAGGAATCACCACATATGTATGAATTCTATGCTTGGTGTAATATTGATATGGATTCTTTATGCAATGATTATGATTTAGATGAAGTACTAAAGAAGACAATTAAATTAGAAATCAGATATAATAAAAAAGAAGATAGCGTAGGGCTTATTGAAAGACTGGGGGCTTTCTTTTATGAAAAACATGATGATAGTTTAAACATTGAAGTATCTAATATAGATACTTCTAAAGGTCACGGTATTGAAACAATGCTTCACTATTATGGATTAGATGTTGATGATAGCTATTGTTTTGGTGATGGAGCCAATGATTTAGAAATGTTTAAAACAGTGGGGCATCCAATCGCTATGAAGAATGCAATCCCTATGATTTATCATCATGCATCAATCATCTGTGAAGATGTATTGCATGATGGTGTGGCAAAAGAATTAAAGAGACTCTTTTAACTTCTGTGTAAAAACAGAAGTTTTTTACACTTGTGTATAAAAAGATATGTTTTAATAACATAATATATTATATTATTAGTAATTGATTTTACAACTTTGTTATTAATGTTATCTATAATAAAATTTTAGTTATTATGAAAGAATAGGAGGAGTATAGACTATGCAAGGGTCCTTGTTAGACATTTTTTTTATTTTATTATTAATAGTGATTGATTTTTACCTTCAGAAGAAGATTAATAAAAAAGGATATGTATATCTATGTATAAATAAAGGTAGATTAAGATATCCAATACTTGTTTTATTTGTGGCTTCTTTTATTTATTTCGTTCTAAAAAAACAGTATCTATTGATTCTATATATTCTATGTATTTTAAGAATAATAGATAAACTCATTTACA
>NZ_DBPF01000052.1:998-6921 GCF_002299355.1 Catenibacterium sp. UBA627 | reverse complement strand
CTTTCATAGATATTTCACTATATATTATATTTATTTTATAGCGAAATATCTATATTTTGAGGTAAACTGTGGATAATAGATACAATCGTCATAACAGACAAAAATACAGTCTGAAGGTACATATAATTCTAGTAACCAAATACCGCAAACAACTACTAAAAGACTCTATCGCCAATGATGTTAAACAAAAGATTCTCGATATAGCTAATACTCGTGGCTACGAAATTATTGCGATAGAAACTGACAAAGACCATATACATTTCTTATTAAGTTACGATACAACAGATAGAGTTTGCGATATTGTCAAAATTGTAAAGCAGGAAACAGCATACCACTTATGGCATAAGTATAGTTCGGTCTTATCAAAACAGTATTGGAAGGAAAAAACATTTTGGTCAGATGGTGATTTTGCTTGTAGCATTGGAGAAGTGTCATCAGCAACTATACAAAAATATATTGAAAGTCAGGGATAATAGATACAATTTGCGAGGCTCCTCCCACCACCTATTGGCAGTGGGAGGAGCCTATGACAAACGAAAGGATTTATTTATGAATAATCATAAGGCCAATAATTCTTTTACTTTTTGAGTTGTTAGATTGTTTAGTAATAATCCTTTTTTAATATCTGCATTTGGTGCTGATACTTTTAATTCTTTTATAGTGTTTCCAAAACCACTACTTCCTGATGTAGCGAATAGTGTAATTCTCTTATTAGAGAAATCATATGCTTCTAGGAATGTATTAATAATTGTAGGTGCAACATACCACCAGATAGGAAAACCTAGATAGATATGATCATACTTTGAAATATCTAGATTATCTTTAATAATGGCAGGACGAAAAGATTTATCCTCCATTTCAATACTGCTTCTAGACTTCTTATTCATCCAATCAAGATCAGCTTTTGTATATGGGACTTCTGGCTTGATTTCATATAAATCAGCCCCTGCTATCTTTGCGACTTCTTCAGCTGCATGCTTTGTAACACCACTTGCACTAAAATAAGCAACCAATATTTTACTCATAGTATCATCCTCCTTGACTAAATTATAAAGTGTGAACCTTACTTTATGGCAAGGAGATTTTATTGATATAATTCTTTTCTTCTTAGTTGTGTATAGGGCCTACTTTCTCTTATTTTCTTTGAATTAGACAAATCAATGTCAACATATATGATTTCTTCCTGATCACCTGCTTTTTTAATAACTTTCCCATTTGGATCTACTACAACGGATTCTCCAGAAAAGTTCATTTCACCCTCTTGTCCTACTCTATTGCACATCGCAATACTTACACTATTATGAAAGGACTGGACACGAAGTTCCCATTCAAACATTTCTGAAGGTTCAGTTTTAGTATTCACTGTTGGAATAAGTATTAGATCTGCGCCCATCAGCGCTTCTGTTCTAATACTTTCAGGATAATGTCTATCAAAACATACGACAATGCCTATTTTACCATATTCTATATCAAATACTTTGAATCCATCATTTGAAGGTGTGTAGTAATCTTGTTCATAGAATTGTCTAGCCTGTGCTATATGAATCATTTTTTGAATGCCTTTGATTTCTCCATTTTTCCCTATTAATAGACTTGCATCATAGGTTTTTCCTTCTTCTTCAAGATAAATGTTTGGAACAGATATAATATTATATCTCTTACTTGCAGATTGAAGCATCTTTACTTCTTTTGAATCAAGTTTAAGTCTATATTGTGATACATCCTTTCCCTTATATTGTGGAAAGAATTCTGTAAGCTGAACTTCTGAAAATAAGATGAGGCTTGCATCATTTTCAGAAGCTTGTCTAATAAACTCTATACTTTTATCTAAGTTATCTTGGATTGTACCTTCATTTTTCATTTGAGCTAACGCAATACGCATATGTTTCACCTCTTTTTACAGTGAAAATATACCATTGATCCATCAATATGTATATCAATGATTTGATAGAGTTTATCTAGAATCTCTTTAAGTTCTTCTTCAGTTTGAAATGGTGGCGTAAACCACCCTTTCTTTGAAAGAATATTTTTTACTAGCCAGTCTGTTCTTTTTGATTTTCCTTTAATATAAAAGCATGCAATAAAATCACCACTAGGTTTTAGTACGCGCCATGTTTCTTGGAAAGCTTTAATCTTATCAGGAAAAGCATGAAATCCATTCATTGATAGTACGATATCAAATGTTTCATCATCCATCTGTAAGTTTCCTACATCTCCCTGAATATATTGGATATGTTTTTGACCATTTAATCTTATCTTAGCCTGTTCAAGCATATCCTGACTATAGTCAAGACATGTAATATGCGCATTATTTAAAGAAATCCATTTATTCTTAGTGAATACAGCTGTACCTACTGGAACATCAAGAAGAACACCATTAAAATCATTAGGAATATAAGAGAGTACTTTTTGTGCGATTACATTATCATCAGTACCACTCCAAAATAGTTTTATATAAAGTTGACTAAAAATATTGGATTGAGTGAGAACGTCATCATATATATTCTTAGATGATTCATAAGCATCTTTTACTTTATCTTTCATATTCATTTTCCTTTCTATTCTTCTATTCCACAACAACATTTCTTATACGTTGATCTATATCTAAGCGTGTATGTAATTTCATAACTTCTATCATTTCCTTAATACTAGTTGTGGTTGTTTAAAACAACTATTTTATTTGAAATATTATAAACAAAAGGAATTTTACCTAATACATGATATATAGGCATTAACTTCTTCATTCCTTCTACAAGACTCACTTCAGTAAGAAAAGAAAATGTAGGAAGAAGTTTTTCTAGTTCTTTCCCATTTTTATACCCCATGTAAATTTTGCGCGACTGCCTTCTATAGATTTGTCTTTAATGTGATTCACCATAAAAGGTGACATCACTTCAACCATTATTGTGACATTTGAAAATGCATGTTCGATAATAGAAAAGATCTTCTTAATATCAATTTCAGTTAAATACATAGTCAAACCTTCTATGATTACTAGAACGTCTTCTCCTTCATTGTGAATAGTATTTGTATAGGTTTCATCCATAGCTGACTTCGCGATTTGATAGATAGGTCCTATTTCTGTTAAAAACTGTTTTCTTATATTCATCGTTTCAGGTAAATCTAGATTATACCAGCTTATATATATGCCTTTCATACGATAACACCTTGTATCAAGATCACATGCAATATTAATCACAATAGTATTCTTATGTTTATCTAAATATTCCTCTACCATCTTATCTAATACAATTGTTCTTGCAATCACACCTGAACGCATTGTTTTATCTTGATCTGCTTGAGAAAAGTCATAATCTAATTGTTTGACTATTGATACAGCCATTTCATCTTTGATTTGAGGATTCTTTTGACTTGTTTCTTTAGCACGTGCATAAAGAGTCTGGATCATTGTTTCTGCTACACCTTTTACATTTATTTTCATTTTGAATCGCCTTCTTTTCTTACAACACAATGAAGACGCATTCCTTTACGTATTTCAAACTTCTCTACTTTTAATCCTGCTTTTTTACAACATTTATATACAACATCTCTTGTAGGAACCTGGAAATCTCCATGACCACATAAGTTTGCGAGAGGCATTTCAAATGTCTTCATTAACCATACAAGAAATTTATTATCACTTGTGACATCCCTAAGTATTAATCTACCCTTTGGACGTAAGCATCTTTTTACACTATTGAAAAATGCCTGTGGATTAGGGTAATGATGAAAGCTCATAGAACAGATAATGGCATCAAATGAGTTTTTCTCAAAAGGGAAATTCTCACAATCCCCTACTACAAATACTGCATTTGGAATATTCTTCTTTTTAGCCTGTTCAATCATAGCAGGTGTAAGATCAAGTCCAGTATAATACTTATCAGGATATTTTTCTGATAGTAAAGAAATCATAGGTGCTGGCCCACATCCTGCATCTAGTAGATTCATGAATGGTTCTTTCTCTAATTCTTTAAAATATCTGGATAATCCTTCTTACACATTTCATAGACACCTGCATGATTTCCCTCATATCTCCCAGCTGCTTTAGTAAATTCTTTGATTGATAGTTGTTTATATTCTTCATTTGTCATATTCATAATCTCCATTTCTTAATATAAGAATAAAATTGTTTATGTAGTTCTCTCATTTCATCTGGTGCTTTAATTGCATGCTGATACATAAATTTTTTACCAAAACTGCTTTTAAAAGTTTGAGACAAAATATATATGAGTATGGATGTTGGCAAATAGCGGAATATATGCATTTTAACTGGTGATAAGGTATTGAGATTTTTATATAATGTATTGAAATTCTTTTTAAGCTGAATAGCTGTTTTTCTCATCACCACTTTATCTTGTCCTACAAATTTTGGATTTTCTGTTTGATAATAAGCATCTGCAAGAGGTACAACCATTCCAAGGTGACATAACTGCCATATATGCATATTATTGACCTGCTGGTAAGGTATATGCGCATATTTCAATATTTGTGAGAGCTGTTCTGTTCTTTTTGTTTTCTTTCCTGATATTTCAAAAAAAGTAGTGGGTTGTATAATTTTAGGAGTAAGTGCTGCATCAAGTATATTATTTGTGATAGTGCCTCCAGCACCCGGGAAAGCAGGTAATATTTTTCCTTTTCCTACAATACAGTCCCATTTTTCATAATTATCTAGTGTATTGACCATAGTAATGATAGTTTTACTTTTATTGGATTTTAATTCTTTAAGTGCTTGATATAATTGATTTTCTCTAACAGTTAAAAAAATAAAATCATATATATCATTATCTTGTAAGTGGTCAATGATCTTGATATCTACTTTTTTGATTATATTATTTTTCTTATAAAGGAATCCTTGATTTTGAAGGGCTTCAAGTCTATGTCCTCTTGCATAAATAGTTGTATAATACCCTGCTTCTTTCAACAAAACTGCATATAAAGAACCAGTTACCCCTGCACCATATATAAGTATTCGCATGATATCACCTCTTTGTTAGTTTAGTCTAACTTACAGATTCAGTATATCACTATGAAATAGATATCACAATTAGTATATTAGTTATAACTAACAAAAAAACATGAACATCATGTGTTCATGCTTATGATTCTTCATCTAATTGTCTTATACCTTCACCATTCTTACACACTCCTGCCTGACTAATATAGACAATACCTTTATTGGTCACTTCATCTCTCCTAAATAAGAAATATATGCCTGTTTGTTTTAATTCATCTCTACTCTTACATTCTTCTAATGAAGTACGAGGAATCTTAAAGGCAAGACCTGTCCATTTCGCAAGTGTTCATTTAATAATTGCATCTGTACCAGCAGGTAAGATAAAAGGTGCAGCAATTGCATAATCAAATATCACAATGTCTGCCTTATACATGAGAACCTAGATTATAGGCTTCTTTAAGCTTATCATTACTAGATATATCTCCACCACTAGATACACCACCACAAAGTACAGTACCTTTAATAGATGTCTTTTCAAAGCAGTCAATCCATCCATTTAGTCCAGTAATGACTTTTTCAAAGACTTCGTCTCCTTCTTCTGCAGCTGTCGCAAGAAGATAGACATCTCTGAACTTATAATCTTTAGAATACATTGGATTGAGACGATCAATAAGAGTTTTCATCTGTCCACTCATTTCATAATAATAGATAGGTGTAGCCCATACAACAACATCTGCATTGATCACACTATTCATAATATCAGCAACATCATCTTTAATAACACAATGTCCAGTTTTTTGACATGCAAGACATCCAATACAGAAACGAATATCTTTATTCTTTAATGTGATATATTCTACCTCATTTCCAGATTCTTTTGCTCCTTCTACAAAACTTTTCGCAAGTAATTCTGAATTACTATTATTTCTTAGACTTGTTGATAATACAACGACTTTTTTACTCATAATA
>NZ_DBPF01000052.1:352-860 GCF_002299355.1 Catenibacterium sp. UBA627 | reverse complement strand
ATGAATAATGTAGGAATGAACAGAATTGCGACAATAAGAGGATAGATGAAATCAAATACATTTCTTAATCCATAAATAATAGAAGTAATCAGTGTTATAAGAGGAATGACAATGAGTAAAATAAACATGCCACTTCCTGTATCTTGAATTAATATTGGAATTAGATAGAAAGTAATGAAAATAATGAAATAATAGACCCAGTTCTTTTTGATTTTATCCATAAGTACGTCTCCTTATAGTATATGACTAAATAGAATAACTGCAATCAATAAGAATAAGCGAGAAATAATTCTCATAATCAATCCTACTAGTTCTTTAAATTATCCGTTAAATCTAATATTTTACTTTCAATTTCTTTGATAATATACACAAATTCTTCATCGCTTTTACCTGTAGGATCTTCTAAACCCCAGTTATCATCAAAAGGTCTTCCTATGAAAGGACATCCTACATTGCATCCCATAGAAATCGCAATGTCAGGTTTTGGAATATCATTTATAAGTTTAGA
>NZ_DBPF01000052.1:0-285 GCF_002299355.1 Catenibacterium sp. UBA627 | reverse complement strand
TGATTTATAACTGATTTTGTTTCTGTGCCTGCAGAATAACTTTCAAATACATCAGATGCCAGATAATGACCTAATGCCTCAGCTATCTGACTTCTACAGGAATTATGAACACAAATGAAT
Source organism: Catenibacterium sp. UBA627 (assembly GCF_002299355.1). NCBI lineage: Bacteria > Bacillati > Bacillota > Erysipelotrichia > Erysipelotrichales > Coprobacillaceae > Catenibacterium > Catenibacterium sp. UBA627. The sequence goes on along the minus strand of NZ_DBPF01000052.1, from coordinate 165 downwards.
GCGACTTTCTTTTTACTCATGAAAAGGACATCTCTCCTTTATACATTGCTTATTTAGTTTTGAATAGTGACAAGATGGATGTTCATATTCTAAAGTAACATCATAATGCGCATTGATATAATCAATCGCATTCTTAAATGAAATCATTGCGTCTCTTTTACAACA
>NZ_DBPF01000048.1:0-4301 GCF_002299355.1 Catenibacterium sp. UBA627 | reverse complement strand
ATGAATCATCATAAGGAAGTATCCTAAGAAACCTATTCACAGGTTTCTTTTTTTTTGCGATTTATCCAAAAACATAGATTGTGTTTACAGATAGTTTTATAATTAATAAAGATATATCGATAGATAAGGGAGGTACAATCTAATATGAAGAAATATATCAAATCAAGTCTCTTTTATTTTTCTATTTGTATTATTTTGTTTTCAACAGCAGGTCTTATGTCTGTCTTTTTAGCGAATATTCTCAAAAGAATGATTGATACCTCAACCGCAAAAAATATTATGCAGTTTTACCATGTGATGATTCTTACTATCTTCTTTATCATCATTAATTTTACTCTTCATATACTAAGAGGTTTCTTTAAAGCAAAATTTCTCAAGAAAGTCATGTTGTCTTTGAAACATGATTTATTTAAAGGAATATTCTCAAAGAGTATCAAAGACTTCAATAGGGAAAACACTTCAGTCTATACGAGCATATTTAATAATGATTTAAAGATACTTGAAAAGAATTATTTTGATAACCTTCTTACAATCATCTCTGACTTATCTCAATTCTTCATTTGTTTAGTTGCAGTCATCTCATTCCAATTTGAACTTGCTGTCATAATCATATTAATTAATGTGATTGCGATATTTGTACCTGTATTATTAGGTAAAATATTATCCCATAAGCAGATAGATTCTATTAATAAATTCAGTGATTTGAATGTGAAGATTAAGGATTTCTTCAATTCTTTTGAAATCATCAAATGTTTCCAGGTGACTCATAAAGTAATAGATGACTTTGATCATGCAGATAATATATATGAAGAAAGTATGGAAAACTTTAGATATTGTGAAGGAATCATAGCTGGTTTTTCAACTTTATCATCACTTGGTGTAAGTATTATGACAACACTTATATCACTCTATTTTGTCATCAAGAATCAAATTACTATTGGTGAAATGATGGCAATCACACAACTTGTAAACAATATTGCGAATCCTCTAGGACGATTATCTAGTGAACTTCCATTATTAAAGAGCACAAAACCTATTGAACTTAAATTAAAAGAATATACGGATATTAAAATGGTTCAAACTGGAATTAAAATAAATGGTCTAAATCAAATCACTATGGATCATATATCATTTGGCTATACCGAAAACAAAGAAATCATTCATGATTTTAGCTATGAATTTCTTAAAAATAAGAAGTATGCGATTGTCGGTAATAGTGGATGTGGGAAGTCCACTATCGTCAAGCTTCTTTTAAATTACTATGATAACTACAAAGGAAATATCCTTATCAATGATGTAAATCTCAATGAAATTGATATGAGTAGTGTTTACTCTCATTTATCCATGGTTCATCAAAATGCACCTATTCTCAATGATACTCTAAGAAACAATATTACTTATTATAATGATTATTCAATGGAACAGGTTAATCAAATCGTACATGAGGCAGGATTAGATCATTTTGTAGAATCATTACCTGATGGATTAGATACTGTCATCAATGAAAATGGGAATAATATCTCTGGAGGAGAAAAACAGAGAATCAGTATTGCAAGAACTTTATTAAAGAATGCAGATTTATTGATCTATGATGAACCCACATCTAACTTAGATCATGTGACCGCAAAAGAAGTAGAAAAGAATTTGTTGAATAGAAATAATACATGTATCATGATCACTCATAGATTAGAAGATAATCTATTAGAGAGATTCGATGAAATACTCGTACTAGATCATGGGACTATTGTAGAATCAGGTACTTTTAAAGATCTTCTAGATAGAAAAGGAGTATTCTACTCTTTGTATAAAGGATGAAAAGTAGGAGATATTCTTGTAATGTCTCCTATTTTTTTATCTGAAGACAAAAATATAGTATCATTTATTGACTTCTTATTGCATAAGATTATAATATTTCATAAATGAACTATCTAAATATGAAAGAAGGTAAGAGCATGTATTTTAATATAGAGTTTCCAAATAAAATGGCTCATGCATATAGTGTTATGTGTAAACCACTATGTCAGGAAATGAAATTACCACAAACAGCTTTTGATATATTGATGTTTTTATCGAATAATCCTCAATATAAGACAGCAAGAGATATTGTAGAAGTAAGAAAAATTAAAGCCAATCTTGTTTCTATAAATGTAGATAAGCTTGTAAAAGAAGGGTATCTAGAAAGAAGAGAAGTGGCAGGAGATCGCCGAAAGACAGAACTTGTATGTACTTCTCGGGCAGATTCTATTATAGAAAAAGGACGCATAGTTCAGAAGGATTTTAAAGATACATTATTTAATAGCATGGATGATTCTATGAAAGAAATATTATTTAAAGGTATGGAAATCATGGAAGATAATCTTGATAGGATATTGGAGGATCAGTAATATGACAGTGTTAATGACTATTCTTGTTACATTTTTTGCAGGTATGGGTGCAGGATTAGGTACTGGTTTTGCAGGTATGAGTGCTGCAGCTGTGATTAGTCCTATGTTAATTACTTTCTTAGGAATGAAGCCTTATATGGCTGTAGGGATTGCTTTATCTTCAGATGTACTTGCAAGTGCAGCTTCAGCATATGAATATGGTAAAAACAAGAATCTAGATATTAGAAATGGTTTAATCATGATGGTTTCTGTATTATGCTTTACAGTAGTAGGAAGCTATATCTCTAGTTTAGTACCAGCAGCTACTATGGGTAATTTCTCAGTCTTTATGACAATGCTTCTTGGAATAAAGTTTATCCTTAGACCAGTTATGACAACAAAAGAATCTATGGAAGCAGTCTCTCCTCAAAAGAGAGCCATTCAGTCAGTAATCTGTGGTGTTATTATTGGTTTTATCTGTGGTTTCATTGGTGCAGGTGGAGGTATGATGATGCTTCTTATTCTTACTACTGTATTAGGTTATGAACTTAAGACAGCAGTAGGAACAAGTGTCTTTATTATGACATTCACTGCCTTAACAGGAGCTGTATCTCATTTTGCGATTGGTGGGACACCTGACTGGGGTGTATGGATTCTATGTATTATCTTTACATTCATCTGGGCAAGAATTGCAGCGCGCTTTGCGAATAAAGCCACTCCAGAAACATTAAATAGAGTGACAGGTATTATCCTAGTTATATTAGGTGTTGTGGTATTTGCATTCTCAATGGTGAAATAAAAAAAGTCTTCTTTACATTTGACGTAAAGAAGATTTTTTAATTACTTAGAAATGATTTCTACACCATCTTCTGTTACTAGAAGAGTATGTTCCCATTGTGCTGATAGTTTTCCATCATCTGTATAAACAGTCCAGTCATTATCAGTACCTAGATGGATATGACGTGTTCCCTGGTTAATCATTGGTTCAATAGTAAATACCATTCCAGGAACTATTAATACAGTCTTTTCTTTTGGTGTATAATGATATACATAAGGATCCTCATGCATGGCTTTTCCAATACCATGACCACAGAACTCTTCTACAACACTATAGCCATTGGCATGGGCATGCTTTTCAATTGCTGTACCAATATCAGCAATAGTACTTTCCCAAGGCTTTACAGCCTTCATACCTTCTTCAAGACATTCTTTAGTCACCTTTACTAGACGCTGTGCTTCTTCTGATACATGACCTAGCATAAACATTCTTGAAGCATCTGCATAATAGCCATTTACTCCAGTTGTCGCATCCACATTAATGATATCTCCATCCTGAAGTACATAATCTCCAGGAATACCATGACATACTTCATCATTGACAGAAGTACAGATACTCTTAGGATACCCTTCATAATTTAAATCTGCAGAATAACCACCATGACTTGATGTATAAGCCACAGCCATATCATCAATATCCTGTGTTGTCATACCAATTTGAATATGTTCTTCAATATAATCTAATAATCCATTATTGACAACAGCTGCTCTTTTAATAGCTTCAATCTGTTTCTCATTCTTAATCATTTTATGATTAGGAATAAGATAACCATGTTTTTTATATTGTTTAAGCTTTTTATCAAAAGCTTCATGACAATCATGATAGTCTAACTGACTACCACACCAGCATTTTCTTTTCATTGTTTTACCTTCTTTCTGTATAAAGTATACACCATTTTTTAAAAAATTACATTGAAAGTTAGTTATATATAACTAGGAGTACACAAATGATTTATTATTTTACAGGAACAGGCAATAGTCGATATATTGCAAGAGAACTACATCAACAATTAAATGAAGATTATATAAGTGTCAACTACCCACGACCTAAAGGTCATGGGCTTGTAACTGCCCAGTCGTACTAACGGTTTACACCTCCGA
>NZ_DBPF01000157.1:0-3110 GCF_002299355.1 Catenibacterium sp. UBA627 | reverse complement strand
GTATAGGGGGCTGATGCAAATAAGTACAAGTAAGGATGTGCTTAAATTTTTAGGTGTTGGCAAAGATGAGCTGTATAATGAAAAAACTAATATTAGATGTGGGGTAAAAATGTTGAAGTATTATTTGGGAAAGAGTGATGGGAATATAGAAAGAGCATTATGTATGTATGGGTGCGGAGAGGGTAATAGCGGAAAGAGAAAAACATATTGCAGACCAAGCCAAGAGATTCATATTTTATATAAGAAGTATAAAAATCTATTTGAACAAGAAGAATATAACAATTTCTTGATTGAAGAATTGGAAAACAGAAGCAGTGAGCTTGAATACCTAATTAAGATTAGTGAAAGATGCGACAGTAAAAAGAGAAATTATTATGAAATGAGGATTAAGAGCGTAGAAAATGAAATTTATGAAATTGAAAAAATGTTGGAATAAGATGTTGACATTAACTGAATGATGTGCTATAATACTTATAGATAAAACAAAAAGGAGAATCTATATGTATTGTTTATTTATGTGTTTTATAGCAATTATTGTAATGGATATTATTTTTGGAAAGAGGTGAACTTATGGAGTTTCTTATTGGTGTTTTTATATTTTCAGCTGTACTGTATTGCTTATTTGACGAAAAGGATGATTGGGGTGAATGGTAATGATTAGTCGTAAGGCGTTTGTGAAGATTATGAAGGCGCTTGCAAAGCATGATGATTTTGAAAACGCTATCAATAAGGTATTTCGTGACTTTGGCGATGATTCTGTAATTACGAGTTGCAACCTTGAAGGTGCAATTATGTATGTTATTCAGGAGCAATTCGATGACCTAGATGACGACTGGCTTGGCTATCTATGCTATGAGATGAATTATTTGCGTGATTACAAGCCTGATTATATTACTCTTGCTGACGGCTCTCATCCAGAAATTAATGACTGGAATGATGTTTATGATTTTCTCATTATGTGTATGAATGAACATAAAACTAGAAAGTAATGGTGATGTCGCATGGGTTTGAAGATGTTGTTCGATGTACAGAAACCTGTGCGTCTACCGAGACAAGAAGTCATTGATAGGTTATATAAGGAGTTTACTGTATATCAAATTAACGATATGATTAACTCCAAGAATAAGCCAGAAACGGATTATCGGAAGTTATGCAGAAATATTGTATCATATTATGATGTTCATGGGTATGTTTCTGAGAAGCAGAAGCTTTGTTTGTGTAGATATACAGCATATAACTTTCTTGAGCCGGAAAATTTATCAAAAATAATTACAAATAACTCTTGACAAACGATTTTTTCTGAGTATAATATTATATAGAAACCAATCCCGACTGGTTTTAAAACACGACTTTTATTTACAAAAAACTAAGGAGAAACAAAATGATTACGAAGATTTTTAACACGACTACGGTTGCTGATGGTTCTACTGAACGTCTGATTGTCCATACCAAGATTGGAGAATTTGAAGTTCCGGGTAAGCGCATTACTTGTCACGTTCGTCCTCGTGATAATGATGAGTATGATGTAGAATTTGGCAAGGCTCTTGCGAAGAAGAAGTTTGATATTCTTTCCACTGATGACCGTATAGGTCAGCACATGACTATGGCAAAGAATCTTCGTGCAATCGCCAAGAACCTGATGGATATTGCCGATAAGGAAGAGCGCATCGCAGATGATATGTGTGGCAAGATTGAAGATATGAAGTGTGCTTACGACTATTTTGTTGAAAAGCATTTTAATAATAACTAACAAAGGAGAATAAAAATGGAAGAGAAGCATATTAACATGATTGAACCTGTGGAGGACAAGGTAAAGCATAAGCCTGAAAAGATTCTGTACTATACCTGTGTTGATTGTGGTGGTGTATTCCCTGTGAAGGAAGCCAAGATGGCAGAATGGTTTAATGCTCATGGTACGTTCCCTTGTCATTGCGCTAATTGTAAGAAGCGTCGTGAGAATTTCGTTAAGAACAACAACAACTAATTTAACAAGGAGAATTATATAATGGGATTCAACTTTAAGGTTCAAAAGGCTGTTCGTGAGAAGATTGCTGTTAAGACTGCTCTGATGGGGCCTAGTGGTTCTGGTAAGAGCTATAGCGCACTACGTCTTGCAACTGGTATGCTTGAAGAGATGAAGAAGACTGGTACTGATGTAGGTACTAATGGACGCATCCTATTCGCAAACACAGAAGGTTCTCGTGGCCGTTATTATGCCAACGAGTTCGATTATGATATTGTTGACCTTGTTCCTCCTTATGCGCCAGAACAGTTTACTGAACTGATTAACTATGCGGTTGAAAAGAAGTATGCTATTCTTATTATTGATAGCACCTCTGCTGAATGGGAAGGAAAGGGCGGCTGTCTTGAGCTACAGCAACAGGCTGGCGGTCGTTATCAGGACTGGAAGCTGATTACTCCTCGTCACGATAAGTTTATTGACACTATGCAGTATAGCCCCATTCATATTATTGCTACTATGAAGGGCAAAGACCAGTATGAGGTTGATAAGGATGAGCGTGGTCGTACTGCTGTTAAGAAGCTAGGTGTCGGTGCAAAGCAGCGTGACGGCTTCGAGTATTACTTTACTACTACTTTCAACATTGATGTAACCTCTCACATGGCTAAGTGTGAAAAGGATAACACTCATATCTTTGAAAATGAGGGCTATACCATCCTGTCTGAGGACTTTGGTAAGAAGATTATCAAGTGGGCTAATAGTTCTGATGTAGAAGCTACTTCTGCAAAGACCTTTGCTCAGGCTCCTGATTATGATGGCTCTGGTTCTGTTAGCGAGACTTCTGAACTAACTGATACTATTAATAAGATTGGCAGTCTTGCACAGGCTCTAGTTGGTGCTGATAAGCTATCTAAGACCGAACTTGTAGGTATCATCAAGAAGTACCATACTAGTGCCAACTACAACTCTATTACTGATATTGGTGTCGCTAAGAATATTCTGGTTGAACTGGAAGCCAAGAACAACTAATAATACTTGACTTTTAGTCGAGTTTGATATATAATATATTTAACATTATAAAGGAGATTAAATCTATGAATACTCTGCATTTTTCTGGTCGTTTTGTTGCCGACCCTGAACTAAAGGAGAC
>NZ_DBPF01000131.1:0-2788 GCF_002299355.1 Catenibacterium sp. UBA627 | reverse complement strand
AGAATTGAGGAAAGTGAAACTATTGGACAAATAGTCAGAAAGAAGAATAATCAATATATTCAGGAAGATTGGAATGGATTCATTATTCAGGGAAAGATAGAAAACTAATAATCGTATTTAAAGGGACAGCAATGTTACGGTTGCTGTCCCTATGTTTTTACTGTTTACCTCTGTAATTAGTATTACAATATTAGGGTCTTCGGTGGTAATAGTACCATCGTACAAAACCAAATGCACCGATGGCTATATAGATTAATATGATTAATGCTGTAACAGAAATTGAAAATTGATTATCACCAATTTTGATTTTAGACCAACGATCAAAGTATTTGGTGTTGTAGAACCACCATAAGTTAAGTATTACTAAGATTAGTTCTAACATATGTATCCTCCTCACAAGGCAATAAAGATTAAGGAAAGTGTAGTTGAAATGTTGATACACTTTCTTATGCCTTTCATAAAATAACTTATTGGTTATTTAAATTCCCTGTTTTTGTCTTAAAACATTTTAACTTTCAGCATTTACTGTCTTTTGATTTAAGGAGTATAGAATAGTTGTTTTTAATAGATTAGAATGGAATTGACCGATGTTGTTGGGAGGAATATGTATGAATATATTTACAATTGATAGCCTTATCAAGCAAGCAGAAGAAGCGCATAATGAAAAAGATTATGTAAAAGAAAAAAATGCTTATCAAGAGTTATATGATTTATATAAGCATGAACTAGGTGAATTGAAAGATGTTGATAATTATTATAGATATTTGAAAGTTTACAACGAAGCGTTAGAACTATATGAAGAAGATTATGTCGCATATAAAGAAATTCTTAGGGAGCTTAGGGAGAATCATTTTCCTACATTGTTCGCTGTAAGTGATTTAGTGAACTTATATTCTGATTATAATAGGACAATACAACTACTGAGTACGCTTTATGACGCATGTAAAATAATTTTAGGAGAAAATCATCCTGCTACACTATCTGTTTTAAACGATTTAGCAAACTCTTATTCTGGTTTAGGAGATTATAATACTGCATTAGAAATGAAAAATGCAGTTTATAATGGAAGAAAGAAAATTCTAGGAGAGAACCATCCGGATACACTATCTTCACTACTTAGTTTAGCAAACTCTTATTCTGATTTAGGGGATTACAACAAGGCATGTGAACTGCAGAACTTAGTATATAATGTATTTAAAGAAATTCTAGGAAAAAATCATCCGGATACATTATCTGCCTTAAACAATCTAGGAAATTCTTACTTTTATTTAGGAGATTACAATTCAGCGCTAGAAATAAGAAATGCAGTTTATAATACAAGAAAAGAAAATTTAGACGAGGATGATCCAGATACATTAAGAGCACTTGCTAATCTTGCAAACACTTATTCTTGCTTAGGAGATTATAATAAGGCATTTGAATTACAGAATACAGTTTATAATATCCAGAAAGAAATTCTGGGCGAGAATGATCTTGATACGTTATTATCATTAAACAATCTAGCAATATTTTATTCTTATTTAGGGGATTATAACAGGGCATTAGAAGTAGAAAATAGAGCTTATAATGCATTAAAAGAAAATTTAGGAGAGAGTCATCCAGATGCATTACTTGCATTATCTAATCTACTATTTTCACAGATTTATCAAGACAAAACAGATAATGAATCTATCAAGAATCATATGACTGCATATTTTGAAAATGCTAATAATCTTAAGACCACTGCTTTTAGAATAAAAGAAATATCTTCTAGAAGAAACTTTCTTAAATCATTTAATGCAGTGTATGAATTATTGAAAACTAGTGTCTTTGAAAGAAACATCAAAGACTTACTAGATTATCTTTTCATCAATAAGAATCTCTCTTTTGAGATTGATGTTAATAGATCCCACAATGAATCAATGGATGAAAGATTATCTCTAGAAGAAGTGTCTCATGAGATAGGCAATAATCTGATTATCGATTTCTATGAACTTGATGATTCAAAGTATGGTCTTATTCTCATAAAGAAAGGAAAGTATTCACAGTGTGTTGTTAATTATCCAGATATTATCAATGGTTCATTTATTAATGATAAGGATATTCAATTATTCATTGGTTCTATTAGAGACTATGATCATATTTATATCTGTCCTGATGGTAAACTCTATAACTTATCCTTTGAAAGAGTACTTAACTGTCTCAATATTTCTTATCTAAGTTCTGTACAGACACTCTTCGATAATGATACGGATGATGGTAACACAGATCAGCTTGTATCCTTTGTCTATCCTGACTTCTCAGGTACACAATCTGAAGATAGCGACAGAGGCTATACAAAAGGTGTGCTCTATGGCTCATGTCTAGAAGGTACGTTCATTCGTGATATTTATGGCGAGAAGTCCACTATATATAGTTCATATCAAGCCAATCATGATAACTTCCTTAATACAAAAAGACCTAAAGTACTTCATGTTTCTACACATGGTGACTATCTAGATAATGAAAATATGGAACCAATGGATAGAGGTATTCTATGCTTATCAGGATATAACGTGGAAGATAATAATTACGGTTATATCAGTGCTAAAGAAATACAGTATATGGACTTAAAGGGTACAGAACTAGTAGTATTATCAGCATGTAATACAGGACTTGGTGAGAATATAAGTGGTGAAGGTATCTATGGTATTAGACGTGCCTTTGAGCTTGCAGGATGCCAGACATTACTTCTTACTGTAGAAGAAGTAGATGACTTTAACTCTGCAATATTTATGAAATCATTTTATGAAAGATACAATCAGACAAA
>NZ_DBPF01000133.1:0-6723 GCF_002299355.1 Catenibacterium sp. UBA627 | reverse complement strand
TTAATTCCTGATAGTGGAAGATATACAATTATTGTGCCATACGCAGATAGTATGCACGGTCTAAACTCAATCGCTCAAACTAAGAGAATGAAACAATTATTTTATGAGTTTGAATGCGATTATATGATACTTGATACACAAGGCGTGAAATGCTTGCGCCAATTATATAGTAATATATAATTAAGTATTGCGGAAGAAAACTGGAAGGCTGGAATGCTAATCAGAGTGGAAGTTATATAATAATATATATAACACACGCAACGCATAGAGATTGAAACTATTTATAGAATATAACATCTCCAAGAGTCCGCAACTCCTATTTAAATTTAGGATGAAAAGATATGCTGAACTAATACGAATGTTAAGTGTTAGAATTTAGAGATAAAAAGCTCTAAAGATAACAAATGGGGTATTTCTATTTTTGACTATGCTACTACGGAAACCTACGATGAAAATCGTGGTGTTACTTACCCTGCATGGACAGTAGTTAATCCAGAAGATATTAAGATGGTCAACCGTACTGTTGATAGAAATGCAGTTCCCGTAATTTATTCTGTTAAAACTCCAATCCAATTAAAGTCTGCTATGTTTAGTAATATGCGTGATTTGATTACTGATGGGCGAGTTAATCTACTTGTTGATAGTCAAGAGGGTCTTGATTATATGATGAAGAACTATCAGTATTATAAGATTGAAGACGAGGATTTAAAGAAACGTCTTATGAATCCTTATGTACAAACTAATCGGCTTGTTGATGAGGCAATTAGTTTGGAACAGGTGGTTACTCAGGGATATATTAACCTAAAGGAAAAAGCGGGGAATCGTAAAGACCGTGTTATGTCTTTGGCTTATGGTCTTTGGTACGCCAAGTTATTAGAAGACCAATACATTAATAAACAAGAAACTAACAGCCTATTAGACTGGACATTTTTTGGATAATTATTTAAGAAGAAAGCGAGGTGAGATGTTTGCCAAGAAAAAAGAAAGTTGAACAAGAAACATTGTCTGAAAAACAGGTTAATGATGTTCTAAATGCGTATGATTATTTTATGAATTTTTCTGATTCTTATAATCGCAGTTATAGAAGCGCTGACTATAATACACCAGACGCTATTAACAGACGGTTAAAGGATATTAATTTAACACAAGTAGATGCAACGGTTACAGAAATTGAAAACGCTCTAAAAAATGCAAAAGACTCAGAAGAAATCCTTTCTAATTATGCACAGACGCTCGAAATTACAAATATGTCTTTCAAGCGGATGACTCAATATCTTCCAAATTTAGCCGCATTTAACCTTACTTTTGACCCAATTAATGTTACGAAAGAATCTGAGCTAAAGTCTAAAGAATTTAAGAGAGATTTAGCTAAAGTAGATGAGTTTTGTAACAAGTTCGATTATCGCACAGAGTTTGCTGCTGCTCTTCGTCAGATTTTTAGACAGGGCGCAGTATTTTATGTTCTTCGTGACGAGGGTGATAAATATACCCTACAAGAACTCCCGAAGCAGTTTTGTAAAATTACAGGTCGTTTTGATTATGGATACCTGTTTGATTTTGATATGAACTGGTTTATTAACATGGATGGTGTTGATATAGATATGTATCCACCAATCTTTAAGCGTATGTTAAATCGTATCCAGAAGAATTTCACTAAACCTTATGACCCTGCAAGACGTTTACAATCAAGAAACACTAGTTTTAATTATTGGCAACAGACTTCTCCTGAAAATGGATTCTGGTGTTTTAAACTCGACCCAGAACTAGCAACTATTTTGCCCTATTATTCGGGCATTCTTGGTAATGCTAGTTTCCAGCCCGTTGTTAGAGGTTTACAACAGGATAAATACTTTATTGATGCTTCTAAGATTCTGGTTGGAATCCTTGGATTCAATAAAGAGCAGAAGAGTGGTCAGGTCGCTAACTCTATTAATATGACACCTGAGATGATTGGTAAATTTCTAGGCGTTGCCCGTAAAGGACTAAATAGCCAGATTGGTTTAGCTGTGCTACCCACTGACGACGTTAAAGCCGTAGACTTTAGTGTTTCAAATACCAATTCCGATGTTGACTATGCAAGTTCTGTTGTTAAACAAAGTGTTGCTTCTAGCGAAGCTTTGTTCGGAACTGAAAAACTAAACAGCCATCAGTCTAAACTGGCTTCTCAGATTGATAACAATACTATTGAAGCGCTTTATCCTATGTTTGCTAATTTTATGGAATTTTTTATTAATAGAATGACCGAGAAATATAAATTCAAAGTTCGTTTCCATGATGAAAATGTCCCTGACCAAAAGGCAGAGCGCAAAGCGCTATTCAATGATTTTTCTAAGATAGGATTTGTAGATATGCAGCTTGCCGCTCGTTGCAACGATATGAATATATTCGAGTATACAAGGCACTTACAAATTTCCAAGAATTGTTTTGATGTTAAGGGGATGGTTATTCCTCTAAATCAATATCTAACCCCTCCTGTGCAAACTAGAACTGGTACTGGCACAACAACAAAACCACCAGAGAATCCTCTTACTAAAGGTAGCGTTGGTAGACCACCAAAACCCGAGAGCGATTCTGAGTCTACGGAAGCAAGTTGGGCTAGGGGTTCTAATGAGCTTAAAAAGGAATTTAACGAGTAATTGAGGTGATATAATTGGCACTATCTAAAGAAGTGATTAAGGCTCTAAATAGCTCTAATGGTCTAACTCAGTCTCTAAATGTCGGTCAGGCTATTTCTGATGCTATTGATGAATGTGGTGGTTCTACTACCAATGTGCAAAATGTTACTAATGTAATTGATGCGCCTAAGATTGCGCACCACGATAAGCTAGATGGCAATGTTACAATTGCTACTCTAAAGAGTGCTTACAATTCTCTAGTGGACGACCTAATTAAGGCTGGTCTAATGGAGGAATAATATATTGAAATATTATATTTGAAAGGGGGTGACATGAGATTGGAGAATAAAAGTTTATATTTCACATTTGGTATTGACGACGTAAATGTTATTGAAGATGATGATAGATTTGCTATCACTAAGATTCGTGCATTTGCAGAAAAAGAGAATAGTCACACTCAGCCAATTTCTTTCGATTCTCTTAAAATGACTGCTAATACTATTTATAATGTTCCCGTTGTAGTTGAGTTCACTGATTGGAATGATGACGGTATTGGTACTCACTCTAAGGAAGAAATACCGGTTGGGTTTGTTTACTCTGAAAACAATCCTGTCACCTTTGAATATGATGAAGAGCGAGACAAGAATTTCTTGACTATTAAAGCTCTTATTTGGAAAAACTATTCCAAAAATATTGTTGATATTATTCATAGTTCTAATGACAGAAAGAAAGTATCTGTTGAAATGACCACTACTGATTATCAAGATAATGGTCCATTTGATAAACCAGACGTTTATAGCTGGAAATATCAGGCTATTACTATTTTGTCAGACCAAGTTGCAGAGGCTTGTAAAGGAAGCAATGTTCAGCTTATGAAATTCTCTGAGGATAAAGAAAATTATATTAAAGAAAATTTTGCTGACAAAATTTCTATTGACAATTCTAAAGAAGCCGCTACAAGTGGCGAGTGGTCTAATCCCGGTCAGAAGCTATTCAAACCAATTACAGAAGCGTCTAATGCAAAGTCTTTGCTAAAAGAAGCATATTTAATTGGCGATTTCTCTGACAATAAATATGAAATTACGAAATTCAAATATCCACATCACGTTATTCGTGATGGTAAACTTATTGTTCATAAAGATGGCTTGCAGTCCGCATTTTCTAGGGCTGCACAGCAGGGAATTGTTAAAGGAGACGTGAAGTCCCACTTGCTGAAACACTATCGTGAACTTGGTTTGGATACACAAAATTTTGCAGAATTTGGTTTCTCGCAAGATGAGTTCAATCAGTATTTTGCAAAAGATTATAAACAGGACGAGGGTGAAAACGTGGAAGAAGAGAAGAAAGTAACAGAAGCCGAAGTCGCTGAGACCAAGGTAAAGGAAGCGGAAGCAGCCGAAGAAAAGAACGAGGAAAAGGTTGAAGAGGCTTGCGAAACCAAGAACATCACAGAATCTTGCAAAACTGAAATGGGTTGTGGCAAGAACATCACAGAATCTTGCAAAACTGAAATGGGTTGTGGCAAGAAAATGGCTGACGATGAATGCTATAAAGATGATGATTCCGATGAGTGTCATGATGAGTCTGATAAAGATGATGATGACGATAAGGAAATTATGTCTCTTGAAGAAGCTATGTCTAAAATTTCTAATCTAACTGCTGAAAATGAAAAGCTAAAAAAGGATAATGAAGCATATATGGCTAAATTTAAATCCATGTCTGATTATGATGAACTAAAGGCTTTTAAGCTTGCAGCAGAAGAAAAAGAAAAGCAAGAAGCTAATATGGTTAAGATGTGTGAAGTCCTAGACGAAATCTCTGAAAAGGGTGTTGAAATGTCTGAGGATGAACGTAATGCTTATATCGCTAAATTTAGCGAATATGATAGTGTAGCCGCATGGAGCAACATGGTAAAAGCCGCAGAGTTTGACCGAGTTGGCGCTCCCTCTGGCAACATTCACAAGATTGGTCTACCTTATGGAGAGAAGAAGAAATATACTGGTTCCATTTGGGATAATTAAAAATTATTAAATTTAGGAGGAAATTTTACTATGTATGATGTTCTAATTAAGAACGGCTATGCGGCTCTAAATGTTGATAACTGGAACCGTACTGTCGTATGCGAAGAGGATGTACCCAACGGTGCGGTTTTTGCTCTAAGCGAGTATTCTACTGATGCTGATAGCAAGATTGTTTGGAAGGCTGGCAAGCCTGCCGCAAACGCAAA
Organism: Catenibacterium sp. UBA627; assembly: GCF_002299355.1. NCBI lineage: Bacteria > Bacillati > Bacillota > Erysipelotrichia > Erysipelotrichales > Coprobacillaceae > Catenibacterium > Catenibacterium sp. UBA627. The sequence goes on along the minus strand of NZ_DBPF01000133.1, from coordinate 1,881 downwards.
GAATCTATGGATGGCATCTAGCCCAGAAGTTGTTATTACCACTCTACCTGATGGTACTGAGCTAAAGGGCATTGATAACAATATCCGCGACTTCGTAAATATCAAGGGTCATCCTATTGATGCTTTCAAGCTAATTGAAGACGATGTCATTACTATTGTTCCTAGCACAGCTAATGCAACTGCAATGTCTACTGCAAAGTTCCTAATTCCCGAAGCTGGTAAGTTCGCCCTAAAGGCACAGGCTGATGGTACTGCTCCTACTACTGGTATGTATCTAAAGGCACTGGGTGCTACTACCGCTCACATTGGCGATGGCAACCTAGTTAAGAAGGCAGTTACCGCTTATAAGTTTGTTGTCTGCGTAGCTTGATGATATTTTAAGAAAAGGAGAATAATACTATGAATGAGAAGACTCTAGCTTTCTCCGGCGATATGACTGCCGAAGTAAAGATTAAGGATTATTTTAATGACTACGCAAAGCAGCGTGGTCAGTATGATGGCTATGTTGATACCTCTATCTCTTTTGCAGAGAAGGAGAAGAGAATTAACGACCTGCTGATGGCAGAGGTTAAGAAGCTATCTGGTCTGGATTTTAACAATTCTTTCGCTTCCATTGAGATGATGGCTAAGAATCCCACTTTCCAGTGGGCATATATGGCTGTTATTGACGCAGCTATCGATATGGTTCTACCTGATTTCGTAGACCGTACTACCAATGTCTACACTGAAATGCGTAATGGCGCTATTGGTGATAGCTTTAAGTTTGATGTTGAATCTAACGACCTATTTATTGTCTCCAAGGCTGGTCGGAATCAGCGTAATACTGAGTTCCAGCGTGAAGATATTGGTCAGCGTTCTATCATCCCCTTCAACCACAATATTTCTGTTTCTTCCAATAAGTACAAGGCTCTATGTGGCAAGGAATCTATGGCTAGTTTCCTGATGAAGGCTGTTCTATCTATGGAAGCAGAACTAACCAAGGAAATTGCTCTAGCATTTGCTACCGCCATGGACGATGTTAAGAATAATGGCGCAGAGGCTCTACACGTTGCTGGTCTGGCAGATAAGAGTGTCATCAAGCTAATTCAGACTGTTTCTGCTTATAACCGTGCTCCCGCCATTCTAATGGGTACTATGAGCGCCGTTCATGGCCTACTGCCTCAGTCTGCTAATCTGCGTATGATGGTTGATTCCGATTACGTTCGTGTTGGCTATATCTCCAACATTTATGGTACTGACGTAATGGTTATGCCTCAGTATGCCGATTATGCTGCTGCTGACCAGTACAAGCTGGCTCTGCCTGATGATAAGATTTATGTCATCAGCCCCTCTGCCCAGAAGCCTGTTAAGCTGTGCCTAGAGGGCGCTACTACCTCTAACACTGTTGATAGCAATGCAGATGCAGACCTAACCACCAATACTACCATTAACAAGAGTTGGGGTATCGGTGTCATCACCAATGCTATTGCTGGTGTTATCACTGTAAGCTAATTGCTTGTTAAATTTTGAATAATTGCTCTACTCCCGAAGGAGTAGAGTTTATATTATTCTTTGGATTGAAAGGGGTATAAAATGGCGACTAATACACAGAGAATTGATAATCTTGAAAGAGATATGTCAGAAATGAAAGGTACACTTGGCGAGATTCTTACTGCGCTACGCGGTTTTTCTACTTCCTCTGCTCAAAATGAATCTGTTGCAGTTGTACGCGAGGATAGTCCATCCGAAGAAGATTATACGGAACCAGAGGACGGAAAGAGCATTCGTGTTCGGAGTCTGTTTAATGGTACACTTAACCTTACTTATGGGGATAGACGTTTTGTTACTTTTAATAAATACGGTGACGAGAATCGTGTGTTATATCGTGACTTGATTCAAATT
>NZ_DBPF01000018.1:1846-3621 GCF_002299355.1 Catenibacterium sp. UBA627 | reverse complement strand
AAAAAACAGAATCTCATTACTGAGATTCTGTTATGGGGTTAACTCTTTTTCATTCTTATTAAGAGATAAATTCCAGATACTAAGAACAATGCTGCAAATACAACCAGCTGTGTATTATCTCCTGTTTTAGCAGGTGTCTTATCTTTTTCATTTTTCTTTGTATCTTGTTTTTTATCTGGTACAACTTCTGCTTTTTTCGCAATCAACTTAAAGTCTTCAGTGACTGTATGATTATTTTCAGAATGTGTGATTGTAAATGTCTGATCTTCTTCTTTGTTTTTATCAAAGCCTGTTAATACAGCTTCTTTTGTAACATCACGACTAAATCCATTGTCATAATAAGCAGTAATTGTAAGATCTGCTTCTTCACCTTTAACATGTTCTTTATTCTGCTTGATTTCAAGCTTTGTGAGTACTGAAAGCTTCTGTTTTCTAGGAACAGTCTTTACATCAATACCTGCCATCTGACAGATACCTATAGCTTGAAGTTGTACTGATTCATAACCGAGTGATCCAGTCTTAAAGCCTGCATTAGAGATAATAGATAGAGGTGCACTATTGTTTTCTAGTCCTTCTAAAACAAACTTAGTGTAGTATAAGATACAGCCACGAGGTACATGGTAATCACTTGTTACAAGAACAACATTCTTAACATCTGGATACCTTGTTTTTAATACTTCATAAGTATTTTTCGCATTTCCTACTGTATCCTGTGCTCTATTTTCTACAATCAAGCGAGATGGTTCTAAGCCCTGTTTTAAGAGCCATTCACCCATCAATCCACCTTCAGTCACATTTGGATTATTCTTTGCAGTCCCACCACCTGTAACGACGACATATGATTCAGGATATTCTTTCGCAATTGCCAGACCTGTTTGAAGTCTACCTACAAGTTCTTCCTTCATCGTACCATCATCATTGAGTGCAAATCCAAGAATAACAACTGACATACTATTATCTTTTGGTAAGCCTTGAGGTACTTCATTTACATGAGTGAAATCAGGAGAATTGACTTCTAGCCAATAATGCATGATTGAATCCCAAGCTTCTCCCTTTTTCTTATCTACAGATTTTAGTTCTACTAAGACACGTTCAATATCAGTGACTGAGTCTTCCATATAATCTGTATAATAACCAATTAACTGTGAAATGAGGACATCCGCATCATTTTCTGCGTGTACTGGTGTCACTAGAAATGCACTGAAAATCAATGAGAAAGCAGTGAATAATGCGAACAATTTCTTATATCGTTTCATAAGTTATGCCTCCTTTTTTGTCCTTATTTCCTCCTTTAATATACATTCTCTTCTCACTTTCATCATACCTATAATAAGCATAAATCTCAATAAATACAGATAAAATAAACTGTTTCTAGGTCACTATAATTATCTTCATTTTAACATTATAACTTATAAAAAGAGTACCGAAGTACTCTATTTACGATCCAGTATTGATTTGATTCCCATAAATAATGAAAATACAAATATAGCGATATATAGTCCAAAATATGGCATACGTACACCATGTTCTAAATAATCAGATAAAGCAATAAGTGCCCAGATGACACCCATCATAAGATATTGCGCGGCAATATAGCGATAGTCATCTTTATGTTTATTACGTTGTCTCATCACTAGCGCGAAGCCAATAACAGCCGCAAACATTAAATATGTTAACATGTTATGTTTTCCTCCTTAATTAAAAGAATAGCACAAATAAGAGTGCTATTCTAGGCTGACTACTCCCACGGGAAAGCCCGTGGGGTTCTTACTGTC
>NZ_DBPF01000018.1:1422-1678 GCF_002299355.1 Catenibacterium sp. UBA627 | reverse complement strand
TGGAAGTATAATCAATCTCCCTTATGTTTATTTTATGCTATTTTGTTTCCACTATTCAATACTTTGATTCTATTAATCTTAATTCTTTTAATTAAGGCTTCTTCCTTACTGTAACACTTTTCAAATTCTGAAATACATCTGTCTCTATCTATATTCTTAGTCCTCTAATCATAGCAGTACAACAGAAATGATGAATACCAATCTCGTTGTACTAGAGTTCCATCTGCTAAATAATACATCCTGTCAGATAATTTCT
>NZ_DBPF01000018.1:0-1363 GCF_002299355.1 Catenibacterium sp. UBA627 | reverse complement strand
TAATCATCTGCTGTATGGTCATATTGTGATGCTCTATAATCATCAGGCACTTCTATATATGTACCTTGAATTTTTCTTCTACAGCAGCTTAAAACCCAGAAGGGCATCTATTCTTTATAGACTTGCCAAAACGTTTTTTCTTATTAAACTTACCCTTATGTTTAACTCAAGTAAAAATTATGTGACTTTCATCCCATAGGCAAGCCTATGGGTTTTTCGCCACTAATTATAACAGGCGGATATGCTTCTTCAAATTGTTTCAAACAAAGTGTCAATGTGTCATCTAAATAGCTTAAAGCCTGATTTCTGATATTTACAGGAATACCATAATACGCTTCCGCAATACTACCGCATATAGCCCCTATTGTGTCACTATCTCCGCCAATAGAAATCGCATTTCTAATTGCATCCTCATAGTCCATTGATTCAAAGAAAGCCTCTAATGCCTGAGGAACTGTTCGTTGACATATTTCATTAAACTCATAAGTATCTCTTATTTCATCAAGAGTAAAATCTATCTTATAGAAATTCTGATTAATATAGTCTTTAATTTCTTCTTTTGTTGAACCTGTCTTAGCTAAATATATGGCGGCAGCTGTTGCCTGTGCTCCTTTGATACCTTCAGGATGATTATGGCTGATAGCAGTCACTCTTTTTGAGAGTGCTAACGCTTCTTCCAAAGAAGAAGCCACAGTACCTGCCGCACTTACTCTCATAGAGGCACCATTACCATAACTATTATAAGGCTTTGGATCATCTCCAAAGATCCAAAAATAGAAGTTAACTCCATAACCACAATAAGGATATTGTCTACCTAGTGACTGCATGCAATCTATTGTATTCTTTTCTAGATTTTCATAGTCAGGTTGACTTTTAAGTAATCCTGCTCCTATTGCAAGGCTCATAATACTATCATCCGTAGGCATACATTCCTTTATAAATAGTTCAAAGTCTTTTCCTTTATAATTTTCCCATTCAAATCTAGAACCAACAATATCTCCAATAATTGCACCTAACATCCAATCATCTCCTTTTTAACATACCATAAGCAAGAATTTTCCCCACCTTTAGGGTGTTGGTTGAAGCAGGAAGCCTAGACTTCTAAGCAAAGCGAAAGTCAGGGTAGTTCTTATTTAGGTTATTTTTCTCAGAGTAATTTCTGTAATACGTTTGTGAACTACCTCGACTTAATACTCCGTATTTGAAGTCAAGGCTTCTAGGATGCTTACGCATCCGTTTAAGAAGATTGATATTTAAGTTTCCACCTATTGCTAGGCAATCCTTATTCTTATTGCGTGTCCACTTCGCCTCTACTGTATAGGATGTTTACATCCACAACTCTACTTTTACGCATGATATTTAA
>NZ_DBPF01000014.1:0-2673 GCF_002299355.1 Catenibacterium sp. UBA627 | reverse complement strand
ATAGAGATATGGATGGAGAATGTTTCTTCACTTTCTTCAATAGAACATGTTCCTTCATGTAATTCTACAATACGTTTTACACTTTTTAAACCAATCTTATTACTTTCTACTTTAGATAAGTCACTCTTCTTTTTATTGGTTAAGAGGAGATCAAAAGAATCATCAAGAGTAAGAGTCATATCAACATGTTTATCTGAATACTTCTGGATATTAGAACAGAGGTTATTGATCATTCTTTTGATCATGGAGAAGTCTAAAAGGACTTCTTTTTTTATGTATTTAATGTCTTTGTGAATGATAAAACCTTCTAATTCTAGATAGTTAAGATTCTCTTCTATATAACCTAAGAGTTCTTCTGTAGATATCTTTTCTAATTGAGGATGACTATTCTGTTCAAACACAAGTGAATAGGCAAATGTCTTATTAGACAATTCTTTGATTTGTTCTACTTTGTCAATACATCTATGTAAGTAGTTATCCATCTGTTCCTGATCCTTGAAACAATGTAAGGCAAGAATATCCAGATAACCCCTTAAACTTGTGAGAGGAGTTCTTAAATCATGGGACATGGCAGTAATCAGATCATGATGTGTCTGCTGCATTTCTTTTTCTTTCTCATAATTTTCCTCTAATGTCACTCTTAGACCATCCATTTGATGAGCAAGTACTGCAAGTTCATCACGTCCTTGAATTGTCATAGGATGAGATAAATCACCATGGGACATATTGAGTATTTCCTGTTTTAAACATTCAATATATTTAACTTTATGACGAATAAAAAAGAAAGTAGGAAGAAGGAATGTGAGGAAAGAAGTAAACAAAGCAGCATAGAAATAATACTTAATATACTTAAGCAAGTTCATATCATACAGTTCTACTTCAGCCTTTTGATCCTTAAATTGGATTGTCTTTGTATAAACCATATTATAAGCATCTGTTTCAAAGTCATTTTGTAAGATATAAAGTGGTGTAATCATACTCACTGGCTCTGTAAGAACAGTGGCATAATTACCTGCTACATAATACTCATCCACATTATCATAAATATAAACAGACAAATAAGGGTCTTTTGTCTTAATTAATTTCTTAATCTTTTTCTTATCAGTTAGATTCACATCTTTCGCTTTTTCTTTAAAATCCTTAAAGAACTTTGTTCTTTTTTCTTTAATACCAGCAATATCATCAACAAAAGAATAATAATGGGAAATCTGTTCTCTAAAACAGCTATAGACAAGTACAGCAGAAATACTAGAGACAATCAATATCATAACAATCTTAGATGCAAGACTTACATATCTCTTACTCACAATAATATCCTTTACCCCAGATTGTTTTGATATGTTCAGGATTTGTAGGATCCTTTTCAATCTTTTGTCTTAAATGTCTAATATGCACCATGATTGTATTGTTTGCCCCATAATAATATTCTTCATGCCAGATAGCTTCAAATAGCTGACTAGGAGAAATAACCTGCTGTTTATTCATTAATAGATACTCTAGAATATTATATTCTAAATCTGTCAAGTTGAGTTTCTCTCCATCTATTGATGCTGTACGTTTCGCACTATTGACTTCTATATTACCTGTCTTATATATCATCTGTTTTTCTTGTGTAGTACCTTTACCCTGATACACATGATAACGTCTCAGTAATGCTTTCACACGCCCATTTAATTCATTATAAGAAAATGGCTTAGTTAGATAATCATCACCACCACTAGAAAAACCTAATGTCTTATCACTATCCTGCCCTTTTGCGGTTAAAAAGAGAATAGGGGCTTTTGTTTTCTCTCTTAATAGAACACAAGCCTGATATCCATTCATCTCTGGCATCATCACATCAAGAATAATGAGATCCGTATCATCATCCACTAATTTAAGTGCTTCTTTTCCATTACTTGCTTCTATCACTTCATACCCTTCACTTGATAATAATACCTGGATGACTTCACGTATATCCTTATCATCATCCACAACTATGATCTTTTCGTTCATAACTATCTCCAATCCTTTGCCTTCACCCAATTTTCATGAGGTAACATATGACTAAGATGATCCATCACCTTGGATTGTGAACTATACATACCAGTCAACTTCATTTTCTTCTTTAAATCACTCGAAGATATAGAATTAAGGTGTTTAGGCATATTCTTTTTTCTATAGTATTTACCGAAATAGACAAGCTGGTTCATATCCACACGACTATCTTTTCTTACTATATAAGATGTCATCTGATGGTGAATATGACCATATTCTCCATCTGGATTATGTGTGACTACAGTTTTCCATTTCTTCTTACTTAATATATAGTGTACATCATTTTTAATATCTTTTCTTGCTTTATCCCAGTTATCTCTCTGTCCATTTGTCTTATCTGGATAATTAAACATTACACCTGTATTATGTGTGGCTTTCATGACATTCATGAATTCTTTTCTTCTTGTCTTATTATTAGCATTTGTTAGACATACAACAAGATAATGTTTCTTTAAAAGATGATTGCCACCCCAGATCGTTTCATCATCAGGATGTGCTACAAACATCACAGAATCTATATTTTTTAGATTTAATCCATCAACCATCTTCTTATGCTTAATCGTATGATTAGAACCAAATAATGAACTAATCATCAACAAAGAACTGATTGTCAACATTTTTAAATTATTCATATTT
>NZ_DBPF01000110.1:0-27420 GCF_002299355.1 Catenibacterium sp. UBA627 | reverse complement strand
GAGCCCGTGCGGGGAGACCATTTGAAAATAAGGCAGAACTTCGGTTCTGCTTTTTTGTTTATAGGATAGCATATCATTTAGGAATTATGCTATAATGATGTTTAGATTAGGGAAAGGGGTATTATTTTATGAGAGAGGATACAGAATTAAAACTAGCAATCATAGAACTGGATGGATGTATATTTCCCCTAAACAGACTCCGTTATAATTTCTATAAGAATTTATGTAAGAAGAAAAACATTACTGTTACAGCGGATGAGTTTTATCATGCTTTAGGTAATATGTATACAATGTATGAAACACTTCCTCTTGCAGCAACACTTAATAGCAATAAGTTGAATTCTAGTGTTGAAAAAGATTTATATAATTATTTGAGTATGAAGGGCTTATCACCAAAAGATGGTGTGATTGAATTATTTGAATACTTTCATCAGAATAATATTCCAATTGCAGTTGTTTCTACACATAAGACAAAATCAGCTATTAATTATCTAGAACTTGGTTCTTTATATCGTAAGGTGGATTATGTTATTGGATGTGATACAGATATTACACCACTTCCATCAGAAGAACTTCTTGCATATATTGATAAAAGATTCCAGGTAACGCCTAAGGATACATTAGTCATTACTTCTATGAATGGTATTCTTCATTCAGCTAATAATATTGGTATGAATACCATCTATTTAAATGACCTGGTAGAAGCAGGAGATGATGAAATCAGCTGTTCTTATCAGGTAGCCAATACAATGTATGAAGCATTAAATGATATTCTTTTTGGCCGTTATGAAGATTACAAGATCTTTGAACCACTTCTTGGCATGGATAAAGAGATGTCTGTGGCTAAATTAAAGTCTTTATTTGCAAATTTACAGGAAGTTTATAAAGATGATCCTGATTTATTAAAAATCATTAAATCTACTTATATATCTAAGTTATCAGAACTTACAAGAGAACGTCCTCGTCGTTTTACTTTCAATGATGAAGATCTAGCAGAATTAGAAAAAGAGGAAGTTAAAGAACCTGTCGTAGAAGAAGAAAAAGAAGAACCAACTGCACTTTCACTTAATGCACAGGATACGGCTGCATTGAATGATGTGATTGCAAAGGTGATGGAAGCTGAAAATAACCCTCCAAAAGAAGAGGAAAAAGAAGAAATCAAAGAAGAACCAGTCGTAGAAGAACCAAAGAAAAAACCAGATCATCATATAATTAATACATTTATAAATATCAGTTATGTCTTATTACTTTCATTGATGATTTTATTACTTGGCTTGGTTGTTCATATTGCTTTAGGTAATATGATGGATCAGCCTGTTGTAAAGGTCTTACATACAATCAGTCTAGCCTATATTGGTGTTGCTGAAACAATCTTTAAGACAATCTTCAATGGTCTTCATTCTCTCACAAATGCAGTACCTGACTATTATACTTATATGAATAATAATCAGGTGATGACAGTTTCTGCATTAAAGATGATTCATTGTTATATATTGAATGTGGTTGTTGTGACAATCAGTGAAATTATTAAATACTATACACTAAAGAAAAAGAGCTCAAACTAGAGCTCTTTTACTATTTACAATGTTTTCTATTGTAAGCATACATAACTGCAATGACAGTTTTACCATCAATAATACGTCCATCAAAGATGGCTTTGTAGGCTTCATCAATTGGCATCTTAATAATATTTAAGAATTCATCAGCATCGCACTGTAAAGAATCTTCTACTTCCTTGAAGTCTTCTGCTTCATATATTCTGAGTATTTCACTTGAATAGCCAGGTGTAGGAAGCATCTTTAAGATAGGACGCATATTTTTAGCACGTCTATTTGTTTCTTCTTCAAATTCACGATAACAGGCCTTATCAGGATCTTCTCCTAATTCTAGCTTACCAGCAGGTATTTCTAATGTATCGCATCTATTTGGATAACGGAACTGCTTTACAAGAATAATTTCATCATCCTCTATCGCAAGTATACACACACCACCATGATGATACACACATTCACGTACGGCGGTATTACCGTCTTGTAATAATACGTGTTCCTTAGTCACCTTCATGATGGCTCCATCATAAATTGTTGTTGAATCTATTTGTTTTTCCATGATTGTCACCTCGACTTTTATTATACCATAATCTAAGAGGTGTATGCTATAATGAGGGGGAGTAAAGGAGACGTTATGAAAAAACTAGTAATCGATCAATATGATGATCATCAAAGAATAGATAAATATCTCAAGAAAGTGCTCGTCCAGGCACCTTCTTCACTTATATATAAAATGTTAAGGAAAAAAGATGTTAAAGTAAATGGCAAAAGAGTAAAGGAAAACTATATTCTCCATTCGGGAGATGAGGTGGAACTATTCTTATATGAAGATAAATTCAAGGAATACACAAAGCCTTTAACAATTTATGAGTTACCTATTACTTTTAAAGTTGTTTATGAAGATGCACATATTCTTATTGTAGATAAACCTGCCGGATTACTTGTTCATGAAGATATTAATGAATCAGTGAATACATTATCTAACCAGGTACTCACTTATTTATATCAGAAGGGTGAATATGATCCAGAAAAGAATATCAGCTTTACACCAGGTCCAGTGCATCGCTTAGACCGTAATACAAGTGGACTTGTGATTTTTGGTAAAGATATGCGCGCACTTCAGGATTTAAATACAATGATGAAAACAAGACAAGGCATTGAAAAGAAGTATCTTACTATTGGGATGGGACATATGAAGGATGCCACATTATCAGGATATGTCAAAAAGAATGAAGATGAAGGAAAGATGTATTTAGTAAAGAAAGATACACCGGGGGCTTTATCTATGAAAACAATAGTGCATGTCTTAAAAAGATGTTCTACATGCTCTTTAGTAGAAGTACAGCTCATCACTGGCCGTACACATCAGATTCGTATCCATTTAAGTGCGACAGGACATCCAGTTATGGGTGATAGTAAATATGGAGATTTTGAATGGAATAAGGAAGTAAAGAAGAAGTTTCATCTCAATCATCAGTTCCTCCATGCTTATCGATTAACTTTTGTGGATCCGATAGGCTCTATGAGTTACTTAAAAGGTAAAACGGTTACTTCACAATTACCGGAACAGTTAGAAAAGATACAAAAAGAACTTTTTTCATAGCGTGGAAGTGTAATATGTAATATAATGTTTCTTGGAGGTATATAGAATATGAAGTATTATATTGGAATTGATTTAGGTGGTACAAACGTAAGAACTTTACTTGTTGATGAAAATGGTAAGTCATATAGCGAAGTGAAGGATGCTACTGAAAGAGAAAAAGGACCAGATGCTGTTACTGCAAAAATCTGTCGTCAGATTGAAGCAATTGATTATACAGTATGTGGTGGTATTGAAAATGTAGAAGGTATTGGTATTGGTGTGCCAGGACCAGTTGATGTTGTAAAGGGTGTTATGATTATGGCAAGCAACCTTCCTGGTTTTGAAAATTACCCAATTGCTGAAAAGTTATCTACAAAATTCAATAAACCTGTATTCTTAGATAATGATGCAAACGTAGCTGGTCTTGCTGAAGCAGTATTAGGTGCTGGTAAGAATTATCCAACTTGTTATTATGTAACAGTTTCTACAGGTATTGGCGGAGCTTTCACAGTCAATAAACAGTTAGTCTCTGGTGGTAGAGGACACGCTGGTGAAATCGGTAATATCATCGTTAAGAATAATGGTTATAAGCAGGGGGCTTTAAATCCAGGTGCTGCAGAAGGAGAATGTTCTGGTACTGCAATCACTAGAAAGGGTCAGGAAGCTCTTGGAAAGGATTTAGTACATCATGCAGGTGATGTATTTAGATTAGCTGCTGAAGGTAATGAAACTGCTCAGGGTATTGCGGATGAATGTATTAGTGAACTTGCTACATTATTCGCAAATATCGCACATACAGTTGATCCACATTGCTTTGTAGTAGGTGGCGGTGTTATGAAGTCTAAGAAGTATTTCCTAGATCAGTTAACAAAAGAATTCAATCAGAAGATTCATGTAGGTATGAGAAATCATATTCCACTACTTGAAACAGAATTAGAAGACTGTGGTGCTATCGGTGCTGCAATGCTTCCAATGACAAGAATGAACGCAGAATAGTAGGAGGCTCTTTCAAGAGCCTTTTTTGTGTGGTAGAATACTAGACAAAGGGAGGTAGAACATGAAAAGAGTTGTACTTGGATTAAGTGGCGGTGTAGATAGTGCCGTTGCCGCTTATTTATTAAAGAAACAAGGTTATGAAGTAATCTGTGTATTTATGAGAAACTGGGATAGTTCATTAAATAATGATATTCTAGGTAACCCTACAAATAATGACGATGTATGTCCACAGGAAAAAGATTACCAGGATGCGCAGGCTGTTGCGACTCATCTTGGACTTGAGATTCGTAGAGTGGACTTTATTAAAGAATACTGGGATCAGGTCTTTACATATTTCCTAGAAGAGTATGCGAAAGGACGCACGCCTAATCCTGATATCTTATGTAATAAACATATAAAATTTAAAGCCTTTTTAGATTATGCTAAGTCTATTGATGCTGATTATATTGCAACAGGACATTATGCCCGTGTTGTTCATACTGAAGGAAAAGAATCTGTGATGCTTCGTGGTGTAGATAATAATAAGGATCAGACTTATTTCTTATGTCAATTGAATCAGAATCAGTTAAATAATTCACTGTTCCCAATTGGTGAACTTACTAAACCTGAAGTAAGACGAATTGCGGAAGAACTTGATCTCCCTGTAGCCCATAAGAAGGACTCTACAGGAATCTGCTTCATTGGTGAAAGAGACTTTAGAGAATTCTTAAAGAACTATATTCCTGCTAAATCAGGCAAGATGGTGGATATTGTATCTAAGAAGGTTATTGGTGATCATCAGGGTATTATGTACTATACAATTGGACAGAGAAAAGGCTTAGGTATTGGTGGCAATGGTGAGCCTTGGTTTGTCGTGGGAAAAGATTATGATAAGAATATTTTATATATTGCTCAGGGAGATAGTAATAAATGGTTATTGTCTCATGGCGCATTGATTACTGATGTGAACTGGGTATCTGAAACAAAGCCAGAGGGTGAATATAATTGTACGGCTAAGTTTAGATATCGCCAGAAAGATAATGATGTATCTTTACACTTTATTGATGAAACAACACTTTATGTTACATTTAAGAAACCAATCAAGGCGGTCACTCCAGGTCAGGCAGCTGTCTTCTATGATGGAGATGTATGTTTAGGTGGAGGTACGATTGATAAAGTCTATAAAGACGGCAAGGAGATTGATTATCTATAATGGAAGAATATGAAGGCATTATAAGTAAGGTTATTTTCTATAATCCAGAAAATAAATATATAGTTGCAGTTTTTGAGACAGATGATGAAGAAATCACTATTACAGGAAATATGTCCTATGTCAATAATGATGATCGTTATCGTATTAAAGGGAACTATGTGACACATCCACGTTATGGAAAACAATTCAAGGTGTCTTCTTATGAGATAATTCTAGCGGATGATCGAGGTGAGATTATCCGCTATCTTTCTTCACCGCTCTTTAAGGGAGTGGGTAAGAAGATGGCTGAAAGAATTGTAGATGCTTTAGGTGAAAAAGCTCTAACAACTATAAAGGAGAATCCAGAGTGTTTAAATGGGATTCCTCATATGAGTGAGACCATTAAAAATAATATTGTTGGTATACTCACGAGTCAGGATTATGATCAGCAGGTATTATCTTTCTTTATGGGCAATGGAATTTCTACGCGTAATCTGACTTTAATACAGAATTATTATAAAGAGAAGACACTTGATGTATTACAGAATGATCCTTATCGTCTTATTGATGATATAGAAGGTATTGGTTTTAAAAGTGTTGATGAACTCGCGATGAAAACCGGTGTAGAGCCACTTGATGAAAAACGTATTCAAGCAGGTATTCTGGCTTCTTTAATGGATTTATGTTTTCAGACAGGAAGTACCTATAGTGATTATGAATCCTTTTATCATAATTTCAGACATATGCTACCTGAATGTCCTGATGAATTATTTGAGAAGAATCTAGATGATATTACAGGTACAAAAGTAATTCAGGAAGAAGAACGTTATTACCCAGGTGATTTATATGAGAGTGAGAAGATGATTGCTGAAAAGTTTGAACGTTATCTGAATCAATCGGCTCATCCTATTGAAGAGTCTTTAATTGATGAAAAAATTAAAAGAACAGAAAAATCACAGGGTATTACATATGATGAAATACAGAAGAATGCGATTAAGAAGTTCTTAGAAGAATCTACGCTTATTTTGACAGGTGGTCCAGGTACAGGTAAAACAACCATCGTACAGGCTATTTTAAAGGTTTATCGTTCATTATATCCTGATGAAAAGATTGGTTTAGTAGCACCTACAGGACGTGCGGCTAAACGACTATCAGAATTGACTAAACTAGAAGCATCCACTATTCATCGCTTATTAAAATGGGATATATCTACTAATACATTCTCTATGAATGCAGATCATCCTTTAGATATAGATCTCCTTGTTATTGATGAGTTCTCTATGGTAGATACTCTCTTATTTTCTAAATTACTAGATGCCTGTGGTCATGTTCATAAGATTCTGCTGATTGGTGATGACCAGCAGCTGCCATCTGTATCACCAGGTAATGTCTTAAAGGATATGTTATTAAGTGGTATTCCTCATATCTGCTTACAGACTATTTATCGTCAAGAAGAAGGCAGTGGCATTGTGGCATTATCCCATGATATTAGAAACGATCAATATGATTCACATGTCTTTGATGATTATCGTGATATTCATTTTACTGTCTGTCCTAATAAGGATGTCGCTCATTGTGTACAGATTATTGTGAAAAAGGCAGTAGAAGAAGGTTATGATGCATCCGATGTACAGGTACTTGCTCCTATGTATCGTGGTGTTGCAGGTATAGATGCTTTAAATGAATCATTACAGGCTATTTTTAATCCACCCACAAGTGATAAAGCTGAAATCAAAGTGGGTGGTAAGATCTTTAGGGAAGGAGATAAGCTTCTTCAATTAAGAAATCGTCCAGATGATGATGTCTATAATGGAGATGTAGGTATTCTAGTAGAAATAGAAAGTAAGGAAGACACAGGGTTACCTTATGACAGCTTGACAGTGGACTTTGATGGTCAGTTTGTCAATTATCGTACCAGTGAATTCAATATGTTAAGGCATGCTTATTGCATGTCCGTTCATAAATCTCAGGGTAATGAATTTAAGATTGTTATTATGTCAGTGCTGCCAGAATATAGCATCATGATGAAGAAGAACTTATTATATACAGGTATCACAAGAGCTAAGCAGTCTTTGTTTATCTTAGGGGATCATGGCGTCTTTATTCGTGGCCTACATAACAATCAGGACGAACAAAGACGCACAACATTACTCAAACGCTTTCAGGAGAGACAGAATACTTCTACTTTTTCGATATCTGACTTCGAATAATCAAGTAAATAGTTCGTTAAAAACATTAAATTTAAGTTATTTTTGTAAAGTACTTTACATAAACTTAAGATTATTTTAACATTTAGTTAACGACATTTACGTGGAGACACGTTATAATGGAGTGGTAAAAGAAGGAAAACGAGATTATGAAAATAACTAACTGGCTTGATTTATTAGGTGGGCTGGCACTCTTTTTATATGGAATGCAGGTTTTGAGTGATTCCTTAGAAGATGCTGCAGGTGACCGCTTAAAAACTATCTTAGAAAAATTAACAAATACAAAATTTAAAGGTGTTCTTGTTGGAATCGGTGTAACAGCTGCTGTACAGAGTTCTTCTGCAGTGACTGTTATGTTGATTGGTTTCATGAATGCTAGCTTGATGACATTAAACAGATGTATCTGGGTTGTAATGGGTTCTAATATCGGTACAACTATTACAGCACAGATGATTGCAATTAATGTAGGTGTTGTTGCACCGGTCTTTGCAGTTGTGGGTGTCTTCTTGTGCTTGTTCTTTAAGAGTCGTAAGGTAAGAGGCATTGGTTCAGTCATGACTGGATTTGGTATCCTGTTCATGGGTCTGAATATGATGAGCGGGGCCGTTGTGCCACTTCAGAAGGAACCGGTCTTTATTAAATTAATGACAACTCTTTCTAATCCAATACTTGCAGTATTATTTGCAGCTGCCTTTACTGCTTTGATTCAGTCTTCTGGTGCAGCAGTAGGTATTCTTTCTGCGCTTGCAACTAAGGGCTTAGTTCCATTTAGTACAGCAGCATTCATGGTATGTGGATTAAACATCGGTACTTGTATTACTGCCGTTCTTGCATCAGTGACTGGATGTAGAAATTCTAAGCGTATTGCGACATTCCATGTTTTATTTAACTTGGTAGGTACAATCTTCTTCTTGATTATATGTTCTGCCACACCATTATTATCATGGATTGCTGAATTCTCTGGAACTCCAGCTCATCAGGTGGCAAACTTCCATACAG
Organism: Catenibacterium sp. UBA627; assembly: GCF_002299355.1. Classification (NCBI taxonomy): domain Bacteria; kingdom Bacillati; phylum Bacillota; class Erysipelotrichia; order Erysipelotrichales; family Coprobacillaceae; genus Catenibacterium; species Catenibacterium sp. UBA627. Next base: position 18,915 of record NZ_DBPF01000110.1, on the reverse strand, counting down.
TATTCAATATTATAACTACAGTAATCATGCTACCATTTGATGCGGTGTTTATGAAACTTATCTACAAGTTATTACCAATCAAGGGTGAAATGCTTGCAGAAGGTTCTTTAATCGAAGAATAGAGATAAGGCTTGCGCCTTATCTTTTTTTTATGTATAATAGGTGCATAATCGTTGAGAAAGATAAGTACTTCATAGAGGTCTTAAGAGAGAGAACGGGTGGTGCAAGTTCTTGGGTGTATGAAGGAAGGCTCCTTTCGAGAGTGATGTAAACATCAACGTATGACTGCGTTAAAGTCATAAAGGGCATAGATAGTATCTATGAATAAGGATGGTACCGCGATTTAAGTCGTTCCTTTTAAGGAATGGCTTTTTTATTTAGGAGGATATTATGAAAAAGTTAACAGGTAATCAGACTCGTGCATTATTCCTTGAATATTTCAAGAAACAGGGACATATGGTTGAACCAAGCGCTTCATTGATTCCACATGATGACCCAACATTATTATGGATCAATGCAGGGGTAGCAGCATTAAAGAAATACTTTGATGGTACAGAAAAACCAGCATGTAATCGTATCACAAATGCACAGAAATCTATTCGTACAAACGATATTGAAAACGTAGGGAAGACAGCACGTCATCATACATTCTTTGAAATGTTAGGTAACTTCTCTATTGGTGATTATTTTAAAACAGAAGCAATTCATTTTGCATGGGAATTTTTAACAGGGGAAGAATGGCTTGCTTTTGATAAAGATAAATTGTACATCACTGTTTATACAGATGATGAAGATGCATACAATGTATGGACTAAAGAATGTGGTGTAGATCCATCACATATCTTAAAGACTGCAGATAACTTCTGGGAAATCGGTGCAGGACCTGGTGGACCAGATAGTGAAATCTTCTATGACCGTGGAGAAAAATATGACCCAGATCATATCGGCGAAAAATTATTCTTTGAAGAAATGGAAAATGATCGTTATGTAGAAATCTGGAATATCGTATTCTCTCAGTTTGATTGCGATCCTACAATTGATCGTAAAGATTATAAAGAATTACCACATAAGAATATTGATACTGGTATGGGTCTTGAAAGAATTACTTCAATCATCCAGGAAGGTGAAACAAACTTTGATACAGACTTATTCTTACCTATCATTCATGCAACAGAAGAATTAGCTGATGTAAAGTATGCAGAAGATAAGATGGCTTATAGAGTTATTGCCGATCATATCCGTACTGTAACATTCGCATTAAGTGATGGTGCTATGTTTGACCGTGCAGGACGTGGTTATGTATTAAGAAGAATTTTAAGAAGAGCTGTTCGTTACGGTAAGAACATTGGTATCGATAAGCCTTTCTTATATACTTTAGTGGATGTTGTAGTAGATAACATGAAAGAATTCTATGATTATCTTCCAGAAAAAGCAGAATTTGTTAAGGAAGCTATTAAGAAAGAAGAAGTGGCATTCCATAAGACATTATCTCAGGGTGAAAAGAAGATCAAGGATGTTATTGCACACTCTGATAATAAGATGATTGATGGTTCTACTGCCTTCATGTTATATGATACATATGGTTTCCCACTAGAATTAACTATTGAAATCGCAGAAGAATCTGGATTCACTGTTGATAGCGAAGGGTTCCAGGTAGAAATGAAAGCACAGCAGGATCGTGCTCGTGCAGCACGTGGTGAAAGAGAATCAATGGCTTCTCAGAAGATTGATTTAATGGATTTCACTACTCCTTCTACTTTCGTTTATGACACAGCACCTTGTAAGACTACAGTTATAGGTTTATTCAAGGATGGAGAAAAGGTCGATGAACTGACTGATGAAGGTGAAATCATCGTTGAAACAACTAACTTCTATGCTGAAATGGGTGGTCAGTGTGCCGATACAGGTTCTGCTCATTCAGATCAGTTTGATGCAGAAGTCATTAATGTATTAAAGGCTCCTAATGGTCAGCATTTACATTATATTAAGTTAACGAGTGGCAGTGTACATGTAGGTGATACTGTAGAATTAACAGTGGATACAGCACGTCGTGCATTAATTGAAAATAACCATACTGCAACACATTTACTAGATGCTGCATTAAAGAATGTCTTAGGTTCACATGTTGGACAGGCTGGTTCATACTTAGATGAAAACAGATTACGTTTTGACTTCACTCATCCATCAAAGATGACTAAAGAAGAATTAACAGCTGTAGAAGATATGGTTAATGAATATATCTTCAAGGGTGTTGATGTTGATGTTAAAGAAATGCCTAAGGAAGAAGCCATCAATGCAGGGGCAACAGCTTTATTTGATGAAAAATATGGTGATGTTGTAAGAGTTGTACGTGTAGGTGACTTCTCAGTAGAATTATGTGGTGGTACACATGTTTCTAATACTGCAAAGATTGGTTTATTCAAGATTGAAATGGAAACTTCAGTTGGTTCTGGTGTAAGAAGAATTGAAGCAGTCACTAATGTGAGAGCTTATAAAGCATTAAGAAAATCTGAAGAAACTTTAGAAGAAGTAGGTACTGTACTTAAGGCAAATGATTTCAATAAGATCGTAGAAAAAGCTGAAAGCACAATGACTACTCTTAATATAATGAAAAAAGAAATCGAAACATTAACAAGTAAGTTGAATGCATTAGAAGCAAAGAACCAGGCATCTCAGGTTGAAGAAGTCAATGGTGTGAAGTTCCTTTATACTCATGTAGAAAAAGATAATGCAGCTGCTAAACAGATGGCGTTTGATTTTAGAGACCAGTTAGGTAGTGGTATTGTCGTAGTGACAAGCACTTTTGAAGGAAAGAATTCATATTTTGTAGGTATTACTAAGGATCTTACAAATACATATAAAGCAGGTGTATTAGTTAAGGCTATGAATGAAGTACTTGATGGTCGTGGCGGAGGAAAACCAGATTTTGCTCAGGGTGGTGCACCTACATTAGATAAGATTGATGAAGCAATCACTGCCTTAAAATCTAAATTGTAAAAAAATTGAATTTTATCTTCGTTTATACTAAAATATAACTTGTATAGGGGGGTTCATTATGGCACAAGATTATACACAGACAAGAGTATTTAACTCAGAAGATCTCAAGCGAGAAGTAATTAGAAATAATTTGATGACAGTTGCTGAGGCTTTAGAAGAAAGAGGATATAATGCAGTTCACCAGATTGCTGGTTATCTGATCTCTAATGATCCTGCTTATATTTCAAGTCATAAGAGTGCAAGATCTATTATTCAGCAGGCTGATCGTGATGAAATTATTGAAGAACTTGTAAAGTTCTATTTGGAGTCTAAATAGTGGAAAAGATTTTAGGACTAGATTTAGGTTCACGTACTTGCGGTATTGCGGTAAGTGATACATTAGGAATGCTTGCACATGGTGTAGAAACTTATCATTTTAGCGAAAACGCTTATAAGAAATGTGCTTATCATATCAAGAATATCGTAGAAGAGAATAATATTCATACAATTGTTTTAGGATTACCTAAGCATATGAATGGTGATCTTGGTGAACGTGCACAGATTTCTATTGATTTTAAAGAACGTTTAGAGAAGATGATGGATGTTGAAGTTATTCTTGAAGATGAAAGATTGACTACTGTTATTGCGACAAATAATCTGATTTTTGGTGATGTTTCTAGAAAGAAACGTAAACAGGTTGTTGACAAGATGGCAGCAGTTGAAATTCTTCAGGGCTATCTTGATAAGATAAGGAGATAAGCAATGGACGACAATAAAATTGTGATTACTGATAATAACGGGGAAGAAAACGTATTTGAAATTCTTTTCACTTATGAGGATGAAGAGAATGGAAATAAATATGTCATGTACTATAGTGAAGACGATGATGAGCAGATTTTTGCATCTCGTTATGATGACGATAATCATCTATACGATATCGAAGATCCAGCTGAATGGGAGCGTCTAGAAGAAGTTCTAGAAGACTTCAATATGCATGATGAAGAAGAAACAGATGATAAATGTGATGGCTGCGTATGCGAGGATGGGGACTGCGTCACAGATTGTTCTGAATGTGATAAGAACTAGGTAACAACCGTTACCTAGTTTTAGTAAGGAGATAATTATGGGACTTTTTAGTAAAACAAAAACAGTAGATATTTTCTTTGTAGGTAGTGAAGGAACAGACCTTGATCGTGGTATTTATGCATTCTATTTTAATGTAGACAACGGAGAAATCATTAAGAAATCTTTCGTTAAGTCTCTTGCCAACCCTCTCGCAATGAATAAAAATGGACGTTTTATGTACTTGACTTATCGTAATGGAACAGGACGTGCTCAGGATGGTGGTATCTGGCAGTATGCCTGCATGGAAGTTCAGCTAGGACTTGCAGCTAGAGTAGGAAATGAAGGACGTACTTATATTCAGACTCTCTTAAATAAAAATTCTAGTTATGCCTATGCAATTGATTATTATAATGGCGAAGTTGTCACTGTGCCTATTAAGACTTCTAAGATCATTAGAGTATCAAAGACAGTGAAATTAGATGGTCATAGTATTGATCCAGTAAAACAGACTGAATCTCATCCAACATTCATGACGTTCACTCCAGATAATACAAAACTTGTTGTCACTGATTTAGGTGGCGATGAAGTAATCTTCTTTACTGAAGGTGAAAAAGGTGAATTAATCAAAGATGAAGAATTATCATTCAAACTTACTCCTGGAAGTGGGCCATTGAAGCTTGTTTATTCTAAGAATCGTAAATTCGCATATATCTTGAATTCAATTTCAAGTACAATTGCTTGTTATAGTGTAAAGCATAACAAGTTTACTTTAATTGATGAAGTGATGACTTATTCTAAAGATGAATATGATGGTGTGAATACACCTATGGATATGGTTATTACTGAAAATGGACATTTCATCTTTGTAATTAATAAAGGTGATGATACACTTGTTGCCTTTGAAAGAGACGCAGAAACAGGGAAACTTACAAGAGTGGATTGTATGGAAACAGATGAAGGACCTAAATCTTTACTCTTATTTAGAGATAAGTACTTACTTGTTGCATGTAAACAGGGTGGATCACTTGAAAGCTTTGAAATCAAAGAAGATGAAAAGCGTGCTGTTTTATATGAAACACATCATCAATTCACAATCCATGCTCCAGTATGTATGGAAAAAGGAGCGGAAAACTTGCGTGTAGTAAAATGAGGCATTTTCATGCCTTATTTTTTTATGGCAATTATCGGCTTAATTCTATATAATGGTTAAGGAAAAGGAGATGTATGTATGAAAAAGAAAATCATAGCGGCAGTCCTTGTAGTTGTATTCTTAATAGGAGGTACAGGCTTATTTTATATAAGTGGTACAGGAAATGTCTCTTCTAAAAGTGAAGTTGTGCAGGTGACTGTAAAAAAAGGTGAGAATGCATATACAGTTTTAAATACATTAGAGTCAAAAGGGTTAATAAAAAATAAATTGGCGGCTAAGGTTTACTTAAAGATTCATAAGCCTTCAGTTGTCTCTCAAACTTACAATTTGAATAAGAACATGTCTCTTTCAAAGATGTATAGTATCATGTCAAAGATGAACAGCTCTTATGTTGTGAAGTCTTCCTTAACTATCCCTGAAGGAATTACTATTCCTCAGGCAGCTAAAAGGGTGGCAAATGTAACTGGTAAAACAGAACAGGAAGTATTAGATAAATGGGGTGATCAGTCTTATTTAAAGCAGTTAATTTCTAAGTATTGGTTCTTAAGTGATGATATTCTTCAAAAGGGTATTCTTTATCCATTAGAAGGTTATTTTTATCCAGAAACATATGTGCTTTATGGTGAATCTACAACTATTGAAAAGGTCACAGAAGAAATGCTGGATTATATGGATCAACAATTAACACCTTATAAGGAGTCAATGACTAAGCTTGGCTATACACCTCATCAATTCTTAACATTATGCTCAGTCGTAGAAAGAGAATCTTTATTTGATAAAGACCGTCCAGCCATTGCAGGCGTATTTATCAATCGTTTAAAGACTGGTATGAGATTACAGTCAGATATTACTGTCAACTATGCATTAAATAGAACAGGTGTCAAAGTCTCTACAAAGATGACTAAGATTGATTCTCCTTATAATACATATAAATATGCAGGACTTCCTATTGGTCCTATTGCATGTGTCCCACAAAAGACAATGGATGCAGTTGCAAACTATACACCATCTGATTATTTATTCTTCTTTGCGAAGAAAGATGGAACTGTCATCTATTCAAAGACATATGAAGAACATCAGAAAGTAGTGAAGGAGAATAAGTGGTATTAATGAAATCATTTTATGAATTAGAAGAATATGCACTTGTGAAAGATGTGCCTATTATGCAAAAAGAAGGTATTGAATACCTTATTGATGAATTAAATAAGAGAAATGCGGAGTCTGTATTAGAGATTGGAAGTGCCATTGGGTATTCATCTTTAATGATGGCCACTCATGTCAAAGGGCTTCATGTAGATACAATTGAAAGAGATGATACACGTTATCAGGAAGCAGTTGTAAATATTAAAGATTTCCATCAGGAAGACAATATTACAATCTATCATGAAGATGCATTAGAATTTGATGATACATTGTTGAATCATGCACCTTATGATTGTCTTTTTATTGATGCAGCTAAAGCGCAATATCAGCGTTTCTTTGAAAAATATGTTCCTTATTTAAAGGAGGATGGTTTTGTGTTAGTGGATAATCTTGATTTCCATGGCATGATTTTTGATATACCAAATATTAAGAATAGAAACACACGTGCTCTTGTAAGAAAAATCAAACGTTTTAAAGACTGGATCTTCTCTAATGAAGAGTATGATGCACATTATGTGCAGGTAGGTGATGGTCTATGTATCATTACTAGAAAGGAACACAATGAAAATCGCAATTAATTTAAATGATCGTGGATATCTTTATGATTATGTTGATATGGGTGTTTCTTTGATTATGGCTGGATCAGACTATAGTGTTTTGACACCAGTGAAGTTTTCTATTGAAGAATTGAAAGAAATCAAAGAACAGGCAAAAGAACTCTATGTTTATGTGAATGCTATGTATGATGAACATGATCTAGAAGGATTAGAAAAGCATATTGATGCGTTACATGATATTGGAATCAATGGATTAATTTTCCAGGATTTTGGTGTATTACGTATGGTGAATCAAAAGGGTTATGATTTTAATATGATTTATCATCCTTTAACTCTTAATACCAATTCAAGTACACTGAATACTTTATCTCATTATGGTATTTCTGGTGCTTTTGTTTCTAAAGAAATATCTTTAAAGGAACAGCTAGAAATACGTAAGAACTGTGATATGCCATTATTTGTATTAGGCCATGGTGTACAGTATATGATGATGAGTAAGAGACATTTGATCTCTAACTATGAATCAGCAAGCAATACAACATTAAGCCATAATAAAGACGCTCTTACAATAAATCCACGTGGACAGGATTTTCCTTGTCATATATATGAAACAAATCGTGGAACGGCTGTATTCAGCAAATCTAGATTATATACATTGGACTTATTCAATACATTAAAGGACTTTGACTACCTTTATATTGAAACAATGTTTATGGATTCAAGAGAAGCAGTAGAAGTCACAAGTATGTATTGTGATTGTCTTAAAGCCCTAGAAAGAGGTACATATGACAAAGAAGTAAAAGAATATCTTCCTTTATTAAGAAAGATTTCAAAACCTCTTGATCGAGGTTTCCTATATGATGATACAATTTATCGTCTTGAAGATGTAAAGAGGAGGGATCTAGAAGATGCAGCCAATAAGTAAGGTTATTGATGGTCGTCGTGTGATCGTAAAGAAGCCAGAATTACTTGCTCCCGCAGGAAACCTAGAAAAGCTTAAAACAGCTATTATTTATGGTGCAGATGCAGTATTTATCGGTGGTAAAGAATTCTCTTTAAGATCACAAGCATCTAACTTCTCTATAGAAGATATTAAAGAAGCAGTACAGTTTGCGAATCAATATGGTGCTAAAATCCATGTTACATGTAATATCATCCTTCATCATGATAACCTAGAAGGTATTAAAGAATACTTACAGGCATTAGATGATGCAGGTGTTACAGCTATTATTGTGGCAGATCCATATATTATGAATCTTGCGAAAAGTATGAACTTAAAGCTAGAAGTACATGTCTCTACACAGATGTCAGTGACTAATTCATCTGCCGTTAAGTTCTTTGAAGATATGGGGATGGATCGAGTAGTACTAGGTCGTGAAACAACTTTTGTTGACTTGAAGGACATTAGAAAAAATGCCCCTGATATTGACCTAGAATACTTCATACATGGTGCTATGTGCATTTCTTATAGTGGTCGTTGTATGTTATCTAACTACTATTCTAGACGAGATGCGAATAGAGGTGGCTGTTCACAAAGTTGTAGATGGTATTATGATTTAGAAGAGAATGGACAATCTATTAATGAAGATTTCCCATTTACTATGTCATCTAAGGATATGTGCCTCATTCATCATATTGGTGAATTAATAGAATGTGGTGTGGATTCATTCAAGATAGAAGGGCGTATGAAGTCTGTCCATTATATTGCGACAGTTGTATCTACTTATAGAAAACTCATTGATACATATTGCGCTGATCCTGATCATTTTGCAGATTCAAAGAAATATGAAGATGAACTACAAAAAGCAGCCAATAGAGCATTCTGTCATGGATTCTTTTATGATAATCCTGGTGTAGATGAACAGCTTTATAACTTAAGAGATGAGCATCCTACACAGGAATTCGTTATGCGTGTTTTAGGTTATGATCAAGAATCTAAACGTGCGAAAATTGAACAGCGCAATTATTTCAAGGTGGGAGATAAGATAGAAATATTCTCTCCTAGTCATTCAAATATTTATTTTACTGTTGATAAGATTTATAATGAAGATAATGAATTGGTGGAAGTAGCCAACCATCCAATGGAAATACTTTATGTAGAAATTGATTATCCGGTATTAGAGAATGATATGGGAAGGAAGGTAAACCATGGAAAATAAAGCTGTCATTATTGGGATTGCAGGTGGAAGTGCTTCTGGTAAGACTTCTATCGCACAATCTATCTATGACCGTTTTAAAGGCAGTCATAGAGTAAAAATCATTAAACAAGATGATTACTACAAAGATCAAAGTGATAAGACAATGGAAGAAAGAGTAAAAACGAACTACGATCATCCATTTGCCTTTGATAATGATCTTCTAGTATCAGATTTAAAGAAGTTAAAAAAGAAAGAAAGAATTGAAAAACCTACTTATGATTATGCAAAGCATACAAGAAGTGATATCACAGAAGTCATTGAAGATCGTGATGTTATTATTCTAGAAGGTATCTTTGTCTTAGCAGAAGAAGAGGTAAGAGATCTTTGTGATATTCTGATCTATGTGGATACAGATGCAGATATCCGCTTTATCAGACGTTTGAAAAGAGATGTAGAAGAACGTGCAAGAACTGTTGATTCAGTCTGTAACCAGTATTTAGAGACTGTAAGACCAATGCATGAACAGTTCATTGAGCCATCTAAGAAATATGCACATATTATTATTCCTGAAGGTGGGACTAATACTGTCGCAATTGACTTATTGATTACAAAAATAAGTAGTATTCTGGGCGATTAAATCGTTCTTGTCTAATTAAAATAAGTATGTTATATTTAGGTATGCGAGGTGAAAGAAATGGATAAAAAAGTGCAAATTAGTAAAGAAGGTTTTGAAAAGTTAAAAGCTGAAAGAGAAAACCTTATTAACGTTGAAAGACCAGCTGTCATTGAAGAAATTAAGCTTGCAAGAAGCCAGGGTGACTTATCAGAAAACGCTGACTACGATGCAGCAAGAGATAAACAGGCTCGTATTGAAGAAAGAATCAAAGAATTGGAAGTAATGATGCAGAATGCAGTTATCATTGGTTCTGATGTTAAGGTAGATACTCATGTAGTTAACTTAGGTGCTACTGTAACAGTTCTTGATTTATCTGAAGAAAATCCTGAACCTGATACATTTACAATCTTAGGTTCTACAGAAACTGATCCATTACATGGTAAGATTTCTAATGAATCTCCACTTGCGAAAGCATTAATGACTCATAAGATTGGTGATGTTGTAACAGTCGGTGTTGCTAAACCTTATGATGTTGAAATTGTAGATATTAAATATTAATGGTATGAAAGGACACTTCTTAGGAGGTGTTCTTTTTTACTGCATAAAAAAACATTCCAACTTGATATATAGTTGGAATGTTTTCATTATTTCAACAACATTCTGTCATTCACAAATTCACTGCCACTTGCTTCTTCAAACTTCTTAAGTAGGAAAGGAACAGTTAATTTCTTTTTTTCTTCACCTTTAACATCATAGATGATTTGACCATTGTACATCATAATCAATCTATTTCCTACATCAATAGCCTGCTGCATATCATGAGTAACCATCATTGCTGTTAGCTTTTGTTCAGTGACAATCTTATTAGTCAAAAGTAATACCTTAGCACTTGTTGCCGGATCAAGAGCGGCTGTATGTTCATCAAGTAAGAGAATCTTAGGCTTAGTGACAGTTGCCATTAATAGTGTAAGAGCTTGTCTTTGTCCACCTGATAATAAACCTACCTTACTTGTCATTCTCTCTTCTAGACCCAAATTTAGAGTCTTTAAGAGATCATAATACAACTTCTTTTCTTCTTTCTTGATACCCCACTTTAAAGTACGCTTCTGACCACGTCTTTTAGCCATTGCGAGGTTTTCATCAATCTGCATATCAGCTGCAGTACCCATCATCGGATCCTGGAATACACGACCAATAAGACCTGCACGTTTATATTCTGGATACAAAGAAATATCTTTATCATCTAGTTTAATATGACCACAATCAATAGGATAAACACCTGCAATCATATTCATTAAAGTGGATTTACCAGCACCGTTACCACCAATAACAGTAACGAAATCTCCATCATCTAATTGAAGATTAATATCAATCAAGGCTTTCTTCTCATTAATAGTGCCGAGGTTAAATGTTTTTGATACATGTTCAATCTTAAGCATTTTTTTCATCCACCTCTTTTGTAAGTTTCTTATAGTTTGCAGTCTGTTTTCTATTGGCCATTAATACTGGAATAGTTAATGCGAGAGCTACAATAAATGCAGTGAGTAGCTTTAAGTCATCAGTTGATAAACCTAACTGAATAACAACGGCGATAATAATACGATAAATAATTGAACCAACAATAATCGCAATGAGTCTCTTTAAGAAACTGCCATAACGTCCAAATATGACTTCACCAATAACGATAGACGCAAGACCCATAACGATTGCCCCCATACCGATCTTGACATCACCATAACCAACTGACTGCCCCACCATGGCACCACTTAAGGCGATTAAGGCATTTGAAATCACTAAACCAAGTAGCTTAGTATAATCAGTATTGACACCAACAGCTCTTACCATCTGTTCATTATTACCAGTAGCACGTAATGCATTACCTAATTCAGTTCCAAAGAACCAATAGAGAAGGGCAATTACAATAGCTACTGCAATAACACCTACAATAAGTGTAGACTGAGATACTGTTAAACCAACCATTGGTCCCCAGTCATATAAGCTTTCTGTCTGTAGTAATGGGATATTTGATTTACCCATAATACGTAAGTTGATTGAATATAAGCCTAACTGTGCAAGGATACCAGCAAGGATGGCAGGAATCTTACATTTAGTATGTAATAAACCAGTCACAAATCCAGCAAGTGCACCTGCAAGAGTAGCTACAAGAATTGCAACAATTGGATTACCATGGTTAGTAAGAATAACAGCACATACAGCACTTCCTGTTGCGAAAGAACCATCACATGTCATATCTGCAATATCTAATAGACGAAATGTAATATAAACACCAACTGCCATAATGCCCCATAGGACACCCTGATAAGTCGCACTTTGTAATGCTAAAAATAAAGACATTCTCTTTCACTCCTTAAATAAGTTCAGCCTTATCTAATACTTCCTGTGGTACTTTAATGCCTAGCTTTTCCATCTGAGCTTTGTTGACCTTTAATTTACAGTCACTCGCTTTTAAGTATTCAATAGGCATAGTTGCTGGATTACCTTTACCAGTTAAGATCTTAATAGCCTGTTTACCAGCGATACTACCTAAGTTATAGTAATCAATACCATAAGTAGCTAAACCACCCTTAGTACACATACCTTCTTCACCAACAATAAGAGGGATTTTAGCCTGATCAGTGACTTTTACAACTGCTGGGATATTAGAAGCAAGTAGGTTATCAGTTGGAATATATAAAGCATCTGCTTTACCTACAATAGAATCAGTGACTGACTGGATTTCATTAGATTCAGAAACAGTCTTTACTAATGGTGTCATACCCTGAGCTTTGATTTCCTTTACAGCCATCTTACCCTGGATTTCAGAGTTAGATTCATTACCTGCATACATAACAGCAACAGTTTTTGCGTTAGGCATAATCTGTTTTAATAATTTAATCTGTTCTTTAACAGGTGTTAAATCACTTGCCCCAGTTACATTTCCACCAGGTTTTTTATTTGATTTGACTAATTTACTACCAGCTGGATCAGTAACAGCAGATACAACAACTGGAATATCTTTAGTCTTCTTTACAACAGCCTGAGCTGCAGGAGTTGCAATTGCATAAATTAAATCATTTCCATCGTTCACTAAGCTTTCTGCAATGGTTTCACAGTTAGAGTTTTCACCACTGGCATTCTTTAAAGTAATATTAGAAGCCTTATAACCTGCTTTTACAAGAGTATCCTTAAATCCCTTATATGATGCATCCAATGCATCATGCTGCATATATTGGATAACTCCAATCTTGACATCAGCCTTATCTTTAGTACTAGACTGACTACCACAGCCAGTTAATGCAAGACCAACTGCCATTAAACCACATACAAATTTCTTCATAATAGATTCCTCCCTTTTTTCTTTCCCTTAAAAACAAAAAATTCACCCCAAGAGGGCGAATTATCGCGGTACCACCTCTAGTTCATTAGTCATAGACTAACCTCACTAAATAGCGATAACGGGCAACCCGGGAAGTATTTTGTACTTCCAACTCCATGGTGAATTCAAGAATGTTTGCGTATGATTCGCACCAGCCATCATATCTCTTATGCCACACATTTCTTTACTATGTCATTTCTCTGTTTTTATAATATAAAAATATAATATAGAAATATTAAGGAAAAGTCAAACAAAACTTTTAGAAGTTAGGGAAAAACTAAAATAGAATAAAAGAGCAGAATAATCTGCTCTTAGTAGTTGATTTCTTCGTAAAGAACTTTTAAAAGGACAGCTTTAGAACTCATCTGCTGACGTTTTCTATCATAAGTCTTAATTACGCTGTATTCAACAACGTCATACTTTTCAACTTCTTCATCATCAAGGAAATCAGCCTGTCTGAAGAATAAGTTTTCTTCACCATCCTGGAAGATACTACCAAAATTCTTATCATGGTTGTAGAATACAACTTTACCTTCATGACGAGTAATGTATTTTTCAAGATGATAGATGACTTCACTATATACACGATCAAATGCATCGCTGGCACTTAAATCAGCATAATCAGCTAAATCAACATCTGCTTCATAAGTCTTACCATTTTCTTCTTCTAGCTTCTTAATGAGGCATTCTGCAAGTGTATGAGCCTTATCCTGACCCTTAGCCTTTGCCATTGCTGAAATCTTCTTATAATCTTCGATATTCTTGTAATCGAATCCACCCTTGAAGAACTTATCAACTAGAAGTGTATAAGCATCATCTTCACGATTTGTATTCATATAAAGCTTATAAAGGATTTCAAATGAATCTACTGCATTGAAATGACCCTGTAAAGCGATGAATTCATTTTCAGCTTCTTCATAACGTCCAAGTTCAACTAGAGAGCTTGCACGATAATATTTAACCCAGTTAAGGTTATTATAATGCCACTTTAAGTTGTAAGTGAAAGCAATGTTCGCAGTTTCAACACATGCTCTATATGATTCAAGTTCATATAATGCACGTACTTTCATGCGATACCATTTTTCTTTCTTACTTTCGAATTCTTTACCATCTTTATTAACAAATGGTTTATCTTCTAGAGTAGGTGCATCTAAATAGTCTAATAATTCAGATAACTTCTTATAGTCTACTGGATTAGCCTTTAATACATGCTTAATAGCCTTATTGACTGCAGCTTCAAGTGGAGAATATCTCTCCTGTTTACAATATTTTGCGATTTCTTCTAGGATACCATAGAATAAACTTTCGTTCTTAGAAATATCTTCTTCGCTGATGTTGATATACTTATTATAAAGAGCATAGCCAAAATAATTGATATATCCTTTTAATTCTGGTGCCATTTCAAGGAATGTTCTTCCTACTTCAATAGCTTCATCAGTCTTACCTTGATTCTTTAATTCTTTAACGAAATCACGTGCCTGGAATTCGCTGAATGAAGAGGCATCCTCTTCGAAACGGTTCTTATAAGCCGTTAAATCTTTTACTTTTGATTCTTCCACATTATCACCCCTACGAGATATTATACATTTTTTTATTATTGATGTGAAGAAAAAACGAACGGAGTTCTCCGTTCGTTATTCTACAGTCACTGATTTAGCAAGGTTACGAGGTTTATCAACATCACAGCCTTTAATGCATGCTGTATGGTATGCGATTAACTGTAATGGGATAGCAACAAGTACACTCTGTAATAAAGGATGAATATTAGGAAGATAATAAGTGTTTTCTACACCGCTGACTTCTTGTCCTTCAACAGTAAATAGAATGACTTCAGCACCTCTCGCAATTGTTTCCTGAATATTAGAGATAGTCTTTGCAGCTACATGAGGCTGAGTGGCAACTGCAATGACTACAGTTCCAGGTTCAATTAAGGCAATAGGACCATGTTTTAATTCACCGGCAATATAAGCATCAGCATGTATATAAGATACTTCTTTAAGCTTTAAAGCACCTTCTAGTACGCTTGCATAATCTAGACTTCTTCCGATAAAATAGCAGTCATGTTTTTCTTTTAATAGCTTAGCATAGCCTTCGAATGTCTTTTCATCTTCAAGTAACTTAGAAACATATTCTGGAAGATTATTTAACTGTTCCATGAGATCAGTATTAATTGCATCGCCTCTCTTATCGGCAATATATAAGGCAATAAGTGTAAGTAACACTAACTGAGTTGTATAAGCTTTTGTAGAAGCAACTGCAATCTCAGGACCGGCACAAGTATAAAGTGTATACTGCGCATCTCTAGAAATAGTTGAACCTAATACATTAGTGACTGCAATTGTTGTACAGCCTTTTTCATTAGCAAGCTTTAATGCAGCAAGAGTATCAGCTGTTTCACCAGACTGAGATACAAAGATACATAAAGTCTTTTCATCAATAATTGGATCATTATAACGGAATTCACTGGCTACCTGTGTAAGAACTGGTAGACGAGTGGCACGTTCTAGAATAGAAGCTCCACATAATCCAGCATGATAAGCAGTACCACATGCAACATAATAAACCTTATTGAATTTATTAAAATCAACATCTTTTAATTCATCTAAAACAATAGAATCCTTGAAAATACGACCTCTTAATGTTTCCTGGATCACATGAGGCTGTTCATTGATTTCCTTTAACATATATGTATCGTAACCATTCTTCTGAGCCGCTTCCATATCATAAGGAATAGTAGTCATTTCCTTGGTGATTTCTTCACCATCTTTATTATAGAAAGTAATGCTGTCTTTCTTTAATACAGCCATTTCTAAGTCATCTAGGAAATAAACATTTTTAGTATAAGCAAGTAAAGCAGGAATATCACTGGCTGCAATACTTGCATCATCAGTACGTCCAATAACGAGTGGACTAGCCTTTTTAGCTACAACAACTTCATCAGGATGTTCTGTAGAAACAATACATAAAGCATAACTTCCATCAATACAGTTTAATGTTTTCTTTACTGCTTCTAGAAGATCTCCTTCATAGAAATAGTCCAAACACATAACAACAACTTCTGAATCTGTCTCACTTTGGAATGAATAACCCTTTTCTAACAAAATATCTTTTAATTCTCTATAGTTTTCAATAATACCGTTGTGTACAATAGAAAGAGTATTATCTGGATTTGTATGAGGATGTGAATTCAAGTTAGAAGGCACACCATGAGTTGCCCATCTTGTATGACCAATACCTACATGACCAGTCATATCATGACCTTTTAGCTTTTCTTCTAGGTTCTTTAAACGACCTTTACACTTAACAGTTGTAAGAGTGTTATTTAACACTGTTACACCTGCAGAGTCATATCCTCTGTATTCAAGTTTAGCAAGCCCCTGCATTAAAAAAGGTAGGGCTTCACCATTGCCGCAATAAGCTGTAATACCACACATAATCTTGTCCTCCTTGTTTTGTGGAATAAAAACGTTAAAACAAAGGAGTACCTGATGAAATCTGTTGGCTGATTGCTCAGTGTTTTTGTTCATCGTTTAGGCAGTACTATGCCTCTAGACCATCCGCCGAATAGTTCGATTAATCTAGTCCTCGTCAACTTATACAAGTCCTGGCGCTTTTTTTTAATATCACTTTATCTTAACTGTGACTATTATATGCTTGATATGTGATAAATCAATCAATAATATTGATATTTTAAAAATATGAAAACGATATAAAACTTTATATACAAATTACAGAGAAAAATAGAAAATTTAAAAGTATATATAAGAGTAGGAGGGATATTTATATGAAAGAAGATTTAGAAGGGAATATTGAAGAACTCAAAAATTATTTGAATAAACTTGATGAGAGTGGCTTATATGATGCTAAGAAGTATTCACGTTCTTTACTGCATCAGACAAGTCAGTTATCTTATTTTTATTGTTCTTTAGTGAAGGATGGTTCTCCTTCAGACACTTATTATCATGTTCATAAGCGTCCTAAGGAACATCAGATGGCTTATTTTAATATTGGCAGGGGGTTTCCTAAAGAACTGATGGACGGTCATTGGTGTTATATAGTGAAAGATCTAGGTTATAAGATGCTGATCATACCTTGTACATCCATAAAAAAAGAATCGTCACCATTGAATCCTCATTTTGAAAAAGATCTGACTGTTATAGATGATCATGGGATGATTACCCATTCAAGAATGCAGTTGACTGATTTACGTACAGTGGATATTCAGCGACTTGATTGTCGTAAGCCATTCTATACTGTATGTGATGATCGAGAAGAAATCAGAAATTTCATAATAGAACATCTATTTTAGATTTATTTATGATATGATACTCGTGGTGATGAAATATGAATGAAATAATGAAAGGAATGAAGAGAAGTATTCCAATTGCACTTGGATACTTCCCAGTAGCCTTTTCTTTTGGAGTATTATGTGTATCAAGTGGCTTGCCTCTTGGCTTTGCCACTTTTATCTCTTTAACAAATTTAACAAGTTCAGGACAGTTTGCAGGTGTTCAGCTGATTCTATCTGATAGTACTTATCTAGAAATCGCAATAACACTATTATTGATCAATTTTAGATATTTCTTGATGAGTCTTTCTTTATCTCAGAAGATTGATGAGAAGATGAATACAATAGAACGTATGATCATCTCTTTTGGAATTACAGATGAAACATTTGCGTTAGCGAGCTTACAGCCAGGTAAACTGACATTTAAGTTTATGCTAGGCTTTATCCTAACACCTATTATAGGATGGGTCGGAGGGACTCTTGCGGGAGAATTCATTATGGGCTTATTGCCTTTAGCCTTGCAGGGTGCTATGGGAATTGCTTTATACGGTATGTTCTTAGCTCTTATTGTCCCTGCAATGAAAGAGTCAATGCCAGTAACTATAGTGGTTCTTATTTCTATTGGAGTCCATACACTCTTTACCTATGTGCCATTATTTAATGTTATGAGTACTGGAGTACGCTTGATTAGTGCAACACTTATTGCAACATGTATGGGTGCCTGGTTATTTCCAAGGGAGGATGAAGCATGACAAGATATCAGATACTAGCTGTCTTAGTGATGGCACTTTTTACTTATCTACCTCGTTTTCTTCCTCTTACTTTCTTTAGAAAGAAGATTACATCTAAGTTCATCAATTCAGCTCTTTATTACCTGCCTTATGCAGTACTAGGGGCGTTGACTTTCCCAGGTGTCTTTAATTCTACGCCTAATTTAGTAGAATCATGTGCAGGTATTCTAGTTGCAATATTTTTTAGTTATAAGGGAAAAGGACTTGTATTTGTGGCTGTAGCTGCCATACTTGCATCTTATATTGTGCAGTTTGTGATTTGAAAATTGGGAGTTTTATGGATGGCGGTAAAATGAGTTTAAGCCAAACAATTATTTATGGAATAGTTTTTTCTTTAATGTTTTTTCTATATGTAGTTTGTTTGCAAGACAGGGATATGTTTACATTAAATCCAAATAAAAAAAGCGTAGATGTTTGACCTATACAAAAGGAAAAATAGTAAGTGTAAGTGCTATGAGAATAAATAGAAGAAGTGCTTACTTTTACAATTATGAATATGAAGTTGATTATGAAATTATAACCATAGAAATTAATTTTGGAACGACATATCGCCAATTTAGAGAAGGTGACCTAGTCAAAATTTGATATGATAAAAGTAATAAGGAAGACATTGTTGCAGCTGTTATGTCACTTATTGCAGGAATAGTAGCTGTATTAATTGGACTATATGTTGGTATGTTTGTATGTTTTTGTTAGAAAAATCGGAATTTGAAGTGGAGGTATGTATTATGAATATAGGATTTTGGTCGTGTATAATTTTGGTAATACCATTTCTGATTATAGGTGTGTTATTTGCGATTTTTAAGGAAAAAGCA
>NZ_DBPF01000139.1:0-8617 GCF_002299355.1 Catenibacterium sp. UBA627 | reverse complement strand
AGTCCCGAACGATGGAGGATACAGGGCTCGAACCTGTGCCCTCCTGCTTGTAAGGCAGATGCTCTCCCAACTGAGCTAAACCTCCGCTGCGGCTACTATATTATCATCATATTTATTCTAAGTCAACAGAAAATAGAAACTTTTTTGTAGTTTTGTATATAGGTATATTTGATTAAATGACGCTTTTTTTAATTTTTATTGATTTCTTCAAGTTTTTTTCTATTTTATTTGCTTTTTGTTATAGAAACGATTACAATTTAACTGTACCAGATAACAGGTACATTTTAAAGGCTCTTGTTTAAGGCCGCTCTCAATGACACATACATTTGCTTTCCTTATTCAAGAGCTTTTATTGTGTCATGGGAGCATTTTTTTATTTGACAAATACTCTAATAGAGACTATATTCATTTAAAGCAGAGAGGTGATAGTATGCAAAGATTCACATTTGATGATGAAGATGACTCTATTCAAAAAGCTAAGAGAGTAAATTCTATTCAACAGAAAGAGAACGAGCCAGAAGTCAAAGAGGTAGTCAAAACGAAAGTGAAACATAAGAAATCACATTCTTTACCTAAACGTACTAAAACGAAGGTAAAGTATAAAGAGAAATCACATCCTGTGATGACTTTCATTAAGAATTTCATATTATTAGTATTACTTGCAATTATATTAGTGGCACTTGCGTTTGGTATACGTTTTTATTTAGATAACCCAGAAACAGTGAAACAGTGGTTCTGGCAAGGATATCGTTATTTATTCAGATAGAAAAAGAGGTCCTGATGGGACCTCTATTTGTTTACCTGAATGATGAAGAAATAAGCCATTGTCTTACCTCTAGGCACATCATAATGTTCTATGAGTGTAAGATAGTCTGAATTAAGTCTTAAATTCTTCTCTACAAGAGATATTTCAGTTGTATAGATAAATACATACCCTTCTGGTAAAACGTGTCTATGGATACGTTTAAAGAAGTTATCATAGATATTCTTTAAAGCACGTGTATCTTTCATCTGTGCATAAGTAGGCATATCAGTAAATATTTCATCAAACATTTCATTATTCACAAAACGGTTGGCATCTTTATTTACAAAGTGGATTGGCTGATTAGCCGCAATCGCATTTTTCTTAGCTGCTTCTAAGCCTTCTCCATAAATATCTAATCCCATAGCAAACTTAACTGGTTTAGCCATACATCTTTCAATAAGTGTAACACCACTACCACAGAATGGATCTAATACACGAGAATGCATACCCATATAAGGTTTAGCCACTTCCATAAGTGTTGCTGCTACATAAGGCTGCATTGAGTTAGAAATGATTTCACGTCTATAATTAAAGCGTGGATTGTCCAATGAACTCAACTTTAAATAAACATTAACTGTTCCAGGCCTTAATTCTCTAATTAATAATTCAATATCATAATCAGATGTCACATTCTGAAGATATGAAGGCATCTCTTCAATAAGTTCTTTTACTATATCATTGATGACAGCTGATTTCTTTTCTCTCATCTGATCAACTAAACGATAATAAAAACATCCTTCAGCATCATATAAACGATGAAGTACATCCACTAAGTTACTTGACGCAATACGTTTACCAATAAGAGTTCCATCCTGAGGAAGTCCTGAACAGCCTGATAACGGGAAAATCATCTCTCTATAATTGCGTAAGCCTAGAAGATCATAAATAGCCTTTGTACGGACTAATACACCCTGTCCGACTGGTTTATAACGTAAATGTTTCACCTGTTCAAAGAGTGTATATTGATAATAAGGAAGTGTTGTAAGAATAACATCGACTTCTTTATGCAATAAACGGATTGATTTCTTCTTATGATAAGAATATGAACGAATCATCGGATTTAATACTTTTAATTGTGCTTTGATATGCTTGCTGTCTACCACCTCAGAATTCATGAGTTCATTCTGTATTTCCTGTAATTCCTTAATATAACGCTTACAGTCATAACGACTCATTCCTTTTAAATAAGCATCCTTCACAAAGTCCTTTTTTTCATTCTTATAAGCATCTAAAAGAACAGATGCCATCAAAGGATTCTTTGTATAGCCTAATAATAGTGCCGCATTCTTTCTTACCTTAGGATCTTCATGAGTTAAACAATCACATAGTTTTTCTACAATAGGACCTTCTAATGTATCAGTTGATGTCATTGAACCTTTTAATTTTATTAGATTTTGACGCAGATCAGTGTCTGCGAGAATATTCTTCACAACATTTTTTTCCATATAAAACACCTCATAATCATATCTATTATATCAAATTCATCCATTTGTTACTATAAAAAAAGTGTCTTAGAAGACACCTTTTTGTGTAATTATGTAATTAAGTGATACATCAAGTGGATGAGGATGAGTATTTTCTACTTCCTGGAAATCAAATGCCAGACCAATAGTTATAGCCTCGGTCTTTTTTAAACAGCGATCATAGAAGCCACGACCATAGCCAATACGATTATGATTCTTATCGAACATCAGCAATGGTACTACAATCACATCTAAATCCTTAACATCCATATGTTCATTAGTAGAAGGTTCCAATATATGAAAAGCCCCTTCTTTTAAATCATCCATACTATATATTCTCTGGAAATCCAGTTCTTCTCCTACACATTTCGGTACATAGATTTCCTTTCCTAACATATATTTCTCAATCAAATGAAGCGTATCCACTTCATGGCGATATGACATATAAAAGCCAATTCTTTTCGCATTCTTAAATGCAGGCATTTCTTCTAGATAAGAGGCAATTCTTTTTGAATAAGAAAGAAACGTCTCTTCTTCCAAAGCGAGACGTTTCTTAATCATCTGTTTTCTATCCAATAGCATCTTCTGACATATCAAGCTTAATAAGCTGATTTAATTCAACAGCATATTCCATAGGTAGTTCTCTGCTGAATGGTTCAATGAAGCCCATGACAATCATTTCTGTTGCCTGTGCTTTAGTGAGACCTCTGCTCATTAAGTAGAAGAGCTGATCTTCTGATACTTTAGATACAGTGGCTTCATGTTCAATAATAGAATCATTATTGGCCATGATATTTGTAGGTACTGTATCACTTGTAGAAATCTTATCTAGAATTAATGTATCACATTCTACCTTACTCTTACAGTCACAAGCATTCTTGTTATGACGGACAAGTCCTCTATAGTTTGTCTTACCACCATTTCTCGCAATAGATTTAGAAATAATCTGACTTGATGTATGAGGTGCTGCATGAATCATCTTAGCCCCAGAATCAATGATCTGACCTTTATCCCCTACTGCAATAGTAATAACTGTGCCCTTGGCTCTTTCTCCTGCAAGAACGCAGCAAGGATATTTCATAGTTACAAGTGAACCGATATTACCATCCACCCATTCCATTGATCCACCTTCCATAACTTTAGCACGCTGTGTTACTAGGTTATAGATATTCTTAGACCAGTTCTGGATTGTTGTATAACGACAATGTGCATTCTTGCCGACAATAATTTCTACAACACCAGCATGAAGTGAATCTTTAGAATATGAAGGTGCTGTACATCCTTCTACATAATGGATATCGGATCCTTCATCTACAATAATTAAAGTTCTTTCAAACTGTGCCATACGTTCAGAATTGATTCTAAAATATGACTGTAATGGCTTATCTAATTTAGTATGAGGTGGAACATAAATAAATGATCCTCCTGACCAGACAGCCCCATTTAATGCAGAGAACTTGTTGTCATAATATGGAATAACAGTATCAAAATACTTTTTGAAGATTTCTGGATATTGTTTTAATCCAGAATCGATATCCAAGAAGATAACACCCTTCTCTTTGACTTCTTCAAGCATATTATGATAAACAACTTCAGATTCATATTGAGCACTTGCCCCTGCTAAGAACTTCTGTTCTGCTTCAGGAATACCCAAACGATCAAATGTATTCTTGATTGTTTCTGGTACTTCTTCCCATTTATCTGTTTTGGTATCTGATGGACGATTATAATATGTATAATCGTCAAAATCCATCTTAGATAAATCAACACCCCACTTAGGCATCGGCATCTTTAAGAACTGTTTTAATGACTTGATACGATATTCAGTCATCCATTCTGGTTCTTCTTTAATGGCTGATATTTCTCTAACGATATCTTCATTTAACCCTTTAGGTGTCTTGAAGACAGATACATCCTCATCAGGATGATCTTCTATCACTTCAGCTTGTGGAATATTAAGATTCTCAATAGCCATCTCTATTCCTCGCTTCCTTCTAATAATTTTAAGAATCCAGTCCAGCCTAAAGTCGCACACTTAATACGATTGGCCTGCTTATGCGTATTCTTAAACGCAATTGCTTCTTCAAGAAGTTCTGGATCATATTCTTTTTCGTAAATCATATGCATATAGTTATCCACAATATGCGCTGCTTCTTCTTTTGTCTTTCCTTTAACTAGTTCAGTCATGATAGAAGTAGATGCTGTACAGATGGCACATGCTTCACCATCAAAACGCACATCTTCCACGACATCACCATTAAACTTAGCCTGGACATCAATATCATCAATACAAGTACTTGAATCCATATTGACTTTCTGATATGAATCATCATCTACAAGTCCATGGTTTCTAGGATTCTGATAATGGTCCATAATAATTTCTCTCATGATCATTGGATCATCCAAAGAATGCATCAAGGAAATCATCTCCTTTCTTACATGCTTCAATAAACTGATCAATTTCTTCTTCAGTGTTATAGAAATAGAAAGAAACACGACAAGTTGTTCTTACTTTTAAGAACTCGTCTAAAATCTTGGCACAATGTTCACCAGCTCTAACCGCAATACCATAAGTATTAAATAGGCTAGCTGCATCCTGCGCAAATACATCTTTAATATTAAAGGCAATAGCACCTTCTGAGTTTGGATTATATACAGTGACATTATCCAACTGAGACATCTTCTCAATCGCATAATGACGTAATTCTAATTCTCTTTGACGAATATTGTCCATACCGATGCTCTGTAAGTATTTAACAGCTGCACCTAAGCCAATAACACCTTCAATATGAGGTGTACCTGCTTCAAATTTATATGGTGGTTCCTTTAGTGTGACAAGTCCACAGCTGTTATAGCGTGAATTAGATCCTCCACCAAAACGTGTAGGCTTTGTTTCTTCTAATAACTCATATTTACCATAAAGAACACCAACACCTGTAGGACCACACATCTTATGACCTGAGAAAGCTAAGAAGTCCACATCATCACGTACAACATCTGTGACAATATGTGGTACACTCTGTGCCCCATCTGCCACTACAATAATACCCTTAGAATGAGCATATTCTGTGATTTCCTTGATAGGTACTTCATAACCTAATACATTTGTTACAATCGCAAGTGAAATAATTTTTGTATTCTCTGAAACAGCCTTCTTGACATTTTCTAATGTCATACGACCTTCTTCATCTAGTTCAATATATTTCACAACAGCACCTGTTTCTTCCGCTACATCAAACCAAGGTAATGTATTAGAGGCATGTTCTGCCACATTCAAAAGGATTTCATCACCTGCTTTTAAATGTGTTTTGGCATAACCATTCGCAATTAAGTTAAGTGAATCTGTTGCACCACTTGTAAATACAACTTCTTCTTTTCTCTTTGCATGAATAAAATGCTGAACCACTTCTCTCGCTTCTTCATAAGCGACATCCACCTGATGAGATAAATCATAATCTCCACGATGGGCATTTCCTGAATAGCTGGATAAATATTCACATACTGCATCAATCACACATTGAGGCTTTAATGTAGTCGCACCATTATCAAAATAAATCAGTGGCTTGCCATGCATTAATGTCTTTCCATCCAACATAGGAAAGTCTTTTCTTGTATCCTTACAATTCACCATAACTAAGCACCTACCTTTGATAACGCCAATTCAAAACGTTCCTTGATCATCTGATTATCTACTACTTCGACTACTGGCATTAAATAACCATAAGTAATCAGCTGCATAGCCTGACGTTTAGTCAAGCCACGTGACTGTAAATAATAAAGATGTTCTTCATCCATCTTCCCTACACCAGCTGCATGAGAAGCCTGGACATCATATTCATCAATATATAAGAATGGATTTGCACTTGCATAACATTTTGGATCAAAGACAATGATCTTATTTGTCTGATGTGATGCTGAACCATTCTGTCCATTTGTAATCGTACCAATACCATCAATCACAAGATGTGCTTCATCTTTCGCAACACCATAGTTATCCATGATACCAGTAGTATGGGGTGCATTATGTTTTATATGCACCTTATAATGTTTCTTTTCTTTATTCTTTGATAAAGCCGCCATTCTTAATCTGACATCTGCCCCTTCACCATCTAATTCAAATGTATAAGAGGCTTCAATAGAAGCATCAGATAA
The DNA here is from genome assembly GCF_002299355.1 of Catenibacterium sp. UBA627. Lineage (NCBI taxonomy): Bacteria > Bacillati > Bacillota > Erysipelotrichia > Erysipelotrichales > Coprobacillaceae > Catenibacterium > Catenibacterium sp. UBA627. Next base: position 2,197 of record NZ_DBPF01000139.1, on the reverse strand, counting down.
TTCAGAATAGCCAAGCTGAAACATACTATCATGAGAAGAATGTCCTTCATCGAGATAAGTATTTTTTCCTGTTCCTCCATTTTCATTAAAGAAATTAACATGTGAATAAGCACCGTTAGTAAATGTACGATTTAATACACCGTTTTCTTCAACATGTCTTGTTTCAATCACTTCTGAATGGACATTGTCTTCAAATACATAATGTAGTGACATTTCATTCTTTACATCTACCACTACATGAAGCTGAATGGGTTCTCCATACTTGAATGTGATTGTTGTATCATTGACAACAACTTCTTTAGGAAGATTATCTTCTGTTACCTTCCCATCCACAAAATGAATATAGTGTTCAAAACTATACATTGCTTGTCACCTTATGACCACATACCCCGATAGAAACAACGTCTTCGTCTTCTTTTTCGAGTTCAATGCCTAATTCTTTCTTTACCCATTCATATCCTTCATTGTTGATCTTTTCAATTAGTTCAAAGCCACCTTCTACTACAATGTTTCCATCTACTAATACATGTACATGTGTAGGCTTTACTAATTCATATAATCTTTCATAGTGAGAAACCATAACTAAGCCAAAGTCTTCCTTTTTTGTTTCTCTCATTTCATTGATATTATCAGCGACAATACGTAACGCATCAACATCAAGACCTGAATCAATTTCATCTAATAATGCAAATTTAGGTTCTAGTAATTTCATCTGAAGAATCTCATTACGTTTCTTTTCTCCACCTGAGAACCCTTCATTTAAATAACGATGTGCTAGATTACCATCCATTTCTAAGTCTTCTGTTGCATGATCCATTGCCTTAATGAACTGATATAAGCTTAATGGTTTTTCTCTTCTTGCATTCATTGCAGAACGTAGGAAATCAGAGTTTGTGACACCTGGAATTTCCTGTGGATACTGCATTCCTAAAAATAATCCTTTACGGCTTCTTTCATCTACACTCATAGAAAGAACATCTTCACCATCTAATGTGATTGTTCCCTGAGTCACTTTATATTTAGGATGACCCATGATTGTACCTAATAATGTTGACTTCCCATTTCCATTAGGACCCATCAATGCATGGGTTTCTCCTGTATTAATTGTTAGGTTAATTCCCTTCAAAATCTCCTTGTCACCAATGGCTACATGAAGATCCTTTATACTCAAAACTGACATCATTTTTTCACCTCGAGAATTATTATAAAAGATTACTCGATTAACCTCAAATAATATGATAAAGAATTATGTCTTTCCTAAAGTGAAAAGTTAAAATTCCACTTTAAAAAGAAACGAAAATAATGTGGAATTTAGTCGTTCTGGATTATATTTTCATAAGAATATCGGATATTAATTCTGATATTCTTTTTGTTTTAGGATTGGAACTTAATCATTCGTACACTAGAAATGAGATTTTAACGTCATGAATCATGGGAATTTAAGGCGCAATAAAGTTATGGAATTTCGTTCATTTTTTTCGGGTGTAAGACTAAATTCCACTTTAACTGCATGTGCTATTGTCAGTCTGCATCTCATGTTTCATACATTCTCCGAATGATTTTAGTTATCTTCTTTCAATAAATATGATTTTATCATTTGCTATTTTTTTGATTCCAAATTCCATGAATCTATTGTATAAATCTGGATTAAGGAACTCCATCATTCCAGCGGAGACTTTCCCTTCAGGTTCTCCTTTGGCCGGGAATTGATGTGGGATACCATGAGATTGGCCTTCTTCTGTGAATCAAAACCAAGCACTTTGAGATTCGTCTCTTTAGGACATATGTAACGTACCTCCTTGTGGTTGTTCTCAAGGCTTCCTTTATGGCATGATGCCATAGAATCACAGTAAAAGACATAAGTTCGCATGCTGCCATCATTGTCTTTTTCCAATCCTTCTGCATCTGAGAATTCAGAACCTCTATCCGTCTTGATGACTTTCACTTCCTTTAGGAATAGGTCTTTTCCTAATATTGATTCAAGAGGGTCTACGCTTTCAACCATAGCCTTTGCACTCTTCTCTTCATGGTATATAATAAATATGAAAGAGTAAGACAGGAACTTAAAGGTCTGCATGAACGGACCGCTTTGTCCATTGTAGACAGTATCCATCTCGACGATACTAACGTTGTCATGATCGTCAGTATATGAGATGAAATCCTTATAGGTGCGGCCTTAAACTGGTTCAAAAGTCAA
>NZ_DBPF01000076.1:2809-4429 GCF_002299355.1 Catenibacterium sp. UBA627 | reverse complement strand
GCATCTCTAATTTCTTCTAAATCTACTGTATCAATAATAAATTCCATTGTTTTTCTCCTCCTATAAACTCTGTTCAGTTCTACCGATAATATCATCCTGAGTTGCTTTAGATAATACATTGAAGAATGCACTATATCCTGCAACACGTACAATTAAGTCTTTATGATTTTCTGGATGCTTTTGTGCATCAATAAGTGTTTCTTTAGAAACAATGTTGTATTGTACATGGTAACCATGGAGACGATTAAAGAATGTACGAATCAATAATTCTAGTTTCTGTTTGTTTTCTTCTGTAGAAAGCATCTGAGGTGTCATCTTCTGGTTAAGAAGTACGCCTCCTGTGATCTTTTCAGTACGAAGCTTAGATATACTCTTGAATACTGCAGTAGGACCATTCTTATCTGTGTTATGTGCTGGAGAACATCCTTCAGCGAGCGGTTCATGTGCATTTCTTCCATCAGGAGTAGCCATTGTACCCATACCCTGACCTACATTAGCACTAATTGAAGAAGTACCTGCATAACGGATACCACCAATAGGACCTCTATTATAACGAGTATTTGGATACTTTTTGATTTCATCAATATAAGAATCATATGCTTCTACAATTAAGTTATCTGCATAATCATCATCATTACCATACTTAGGTGCTTCATCATTCAACATTTCCTGAATCTTCTTGTTTTCAGGTGACTGGAAATCATCTAAGATAGCATTCCATAACTGTTCTCTTGTGATCTTCTTTTCATCATAAACAAGCTTCTTGATGGCTGCCAAGCTGTTTGCCATATTCGCAATACCAACCTGAAGACCTGAAATGAAGTCATACACTGCACCACCTTCTTTGATAGTCTTACCTCTACCAATACAATCATCAGTCAATGCAGAACATAGAATATCAGGCACATCTCTTTCAGATGCCTTATCAATAAAGTTTTCTACAATAACACTATAACGTGTCATTTCTCTTACTGTTTTATCCCATGCTGCAAGTAAATCTTCATATGTTTCCATTTCAGTAAAGTAACCATAGCCCTTAGTGAAACGCTTGTTTGTAGTTAAGTCAACACCATTATTCATTGTGCATAATAATACTCTTGGGAAGTTGACATAAGACATACCTGTACAACGATATCCCCATTTACCAGGAACAGCTGTTTCTACACATCCGATAGCACTATAATTATAAGCATCTTCTTCCTTAACCCCCCAGTTAATAAATGAAGGAATAATGATTTCATCATTATTTAAGGCTGGCATACCAAATCCAAGCTTCATTACTTCAATACATTCATCAAAGAAATGTTTATTCAAGTTTGCATGATAACGTACAGTTAAGTTAGGCTGAGTGAGTCTTGTCTGAGCCACTGATTTTAATACCGCAAAACTTAATTCATTCACTGCATCTTTCTTGTCAGTAGTCTGACCACCAATAGTGACATTCTGATACATTGGAGAACCAGCTGAACTTAATGTATGAGCCTGTGAACGTACCTTATTGACTGTGAGTGTCTTGATCCATAAACAAGTAAGAAGTTCTAATGCTTCTTCTTCAGTGATCTTCTTATCATTTATATCCTTGATGTAATAAGGATACATATACTGGTCAAAACGACCATA
>NZ_DBPF01000076.1:0-2678 GCF_002299355.1 Catenibacterium sp. UBA627 | reverse complement strand
ACAAATTCTGCTTATTTCTAATAATTCTTCTTTTCTTGAAGGATTTGTTTCTTTTTCTGCCATTTCCTTTGCGAGAGAACTATAACGAAGAGCAAATGTATGCACTGCTTCAATAACAGTTAAAACTGAATTATAGAACATATACTTATCAACACTATCAGGCTGAGCCAAATCAAGCTTTTCTTTCATTTCTCTTGTATAAGCTTCATAACCCTTTAAGCCCTGTGCAAGAATACGTTCATAGTTGACTGCGAGATGTGCATCCCCTGCATTCAACTTACCTTCCATGCCAAAGACACCTGTTTCCATAAATACACTCACTTCATCAGGTAGTAAAGCTTCACCTCTTGCACGTAGGTTATTATTTTCCCAGAAAGGTGCAATATCTCTTAATTGCTGTTTTGTTTCTTCAGTAATATAGAATACATCACCATCTCTCTTTTCAAAAAGATCTAATTCATCCATGATGAACTTCATTGTATATTCAGGGAATACTGGCGCATTACAATTCTTTGTAGACTGGTTACCTACAATAAGTGTTTTATCTTCAATATAGATAGACATGTTTTCAAGAATCTTCTTCAACATTCTTGCACGCACCATCACACGTGGCTGATTTAAGTTTTCCTTATAAGCCTCAGTCGCAAGAACAGCACGTTCTCCATCTACATAAGGCTTCTCATCTAATACTTCTTCTCTGAAAGCTTTCATTCTTTCAGTTAACTGACCAAAATGCTGAGTATTTTCCATTTTTATTCCTCCTAAAGTTTCATACGTAAGTTTTATATCTTTCATTACAAGCACATCATACGCATAAAAGCGTTATCAGTCAACTATAAATTATGAAAATAATATTGTAAACTTTCATATGAAACATTTATATTGCGAATCATAAGTAGAAATGATAGGATAGAAGCGAAAAGAGGGATATGATATGGAAGGAATTATATTTAATATACAGAAATTTAGTATTCATGATGGACCTGGTATTCGTACAACAGTATTTTTTAAAGGATGTCCATTAAGATGTGAATGGTGTGCTAATCCTGAGAGTCAGGCAGTGAGTCCTCAGGTTTTATACAATAATGAGAAATGTCTTCATTGTGCGACATGTGTACATACCTGTCCTAAAGGTGCTATAAAGATGGAAGATGGCTTGATTCGAATTGATCATAAAACATGTGATCATTGTATGGAATGTGTTAAAGCCTGCCCTGGTAAAGCCTTAACACAGGAAGGTGAAATCAAGACTGTAGAAGAAGTTGTTGATATCTGTATGCAGGACATTGATTTCTATGAAGAATCTAATGGTGGTGTTACTTTATCTGGTGGAGAAGCCATGGTGCAATATGATTTCATGATGGCTCTTGTCCATGCATTAAAAGAAAAAGGACTTCATCTTGCGATTGAAACAACAGGTATTGTGGATCATGAGAAGTTTAAGAAAGCAGCCCCTTTATTTGATCTTTTACTATTTGATGTAAAACAGGCTGATCCAATGAAGCATAAGAAGGGAACACATGTCACAAATGAAGTCATTCAAAAGAACTTCAAATGGGCTATTGAACAGGGACTGAATGTGTTACCTAGAATACCTGTTATTCCTGGCTTTAATGAAACATTAGAAGATGCGAAAGAACTCGCAACATGTATTAAAGAAGCAGGCGCAAAAGATGTACAGCTTCTTCCATTCCATCAATTTGGTGAAAACAAATATAAACTACTTGGTAAAGACTATAAGCTTCATGAAGTGCAAGCATTGCATCCTGAAGATTTAGTAGATTATCAAAATGAGTTTATCAAGTGTGGGTTGAATTGTTACTTCTAGATTAATATAATGAGTGCGGAGGTAATCTATGAAAGACCGCTATAATAAAATATTAGAATTACTTACAAAAGAAAAGAAAATAGAAGTCAATGAATTATCTCAAATACTTGGGGTATCCAATGTCACTATACGTAAAGACTTAGATGCACTTGAAGAAAAAGGGATTATTAAAAGAGGACATGGCTATGCCATTCTTGCGAACAAGGATGATATCAATGGACGCTTAGCGTATCATTATGAAATAAAGAAAAGAATTGCACAAAAAGCCGCAGAACTTATTCATGATGGAGATACCATCATGATTGAAAGCGGGAGCTGCTGTGCGATTCTTGCAGATACAATTGCATCAGAGAAACGAGATGTCACTATTGTGACTAACAGTGCTTTTATTGCAGGATATATTCGCGATAAAAAGAATACCAATGTGATTCTTCTAGGTGGTGCTTACCAGAAAGATTCACAGGTTATGGTAGGACCTATCGTGGCACAATGTGCGCAAAACTTCTGTGTAGACCAGTTGTTTATTGGTGCCGATGGTTATAATCCTCGTGTAGGTTTCACAAATAGTGATCATTTGCGCGCACAGGCTGTCAGAGATATGGCTGAACAGGCAGAACATATTATTGTATTAACTGAAAGTGAAAAGTTTAATTCACATGGTGTAGTACCTCTTCAGTTAAAAGAACGTATTGATACAATCATTACTGATGATCATATTCCCGAAGATATCAAAACACATTTACTATCAGAAAATAAAACATTACTAACTATAGAAAATGAGTGATTCTAACTAATAAATACGAGGGGTGATGAATAATGAAGGATAAATTTGAACCTATACCAGATCCAA
>NZ_DBPF01000064.1:2428-3025 GCF_002299355.1 Catenibacterium sp. UBA627 | reverse complement strand
TACATTATGAAGGATTATAGACGTTATCACTGTGATGAGAATAAACTCATTGATTATGGATTTAAAAAACAGGGTCATAATTATATATATAAGAAAGACATACTAGATGGTGATTTCAGGATTGAAGTAATAATAAATGATATATTAGAGGCTAAGGTTTATGATTCTGATACATATGAAGAATATACAAATATTCGTCTGGTAGGTAAGCAGGGGAAGTTTGTACAAAAAGTGAGACAGGCTTATGAAGAATGTATTGAGGATATTTTAACTCATTGTTTTGTATATGATTATTTTATTTTTCCTCAATCTAAACGTCTTATGCATCTCATTGAAGAAAAGTATCATGTTCTTCCAGAACATCCTTTTACTAATGGTGATTCATTTGTGTTTAGAAATAATGATAAGTGGTTTGGACTTATTATGCATACAGATTATTCTAAGTTTCTAGATAAACAAGGAGAAGTAGAATGTCTGAATATTAAGGTTCCTATAGATACAGTTGATCATCCTTCTATCTATCCTGCTTTTCATATGAATAAGAAACATTGGATGAGTATATTATTAGATGAAACATTGAGTGATGAAGATATCATG
>NZ_DBPF01000064.1:0-2362 GCF_002299355.1 Catenibacterium sp. UBA627 | reverse complement strand
ATTCCTGCTTCTCCTAAGCGTTTTGATTTGATTCAGGCATTTAATCAAAGTGATACTATAAGATGGCATCAGAAAGGGAATATTCATCAAGATGCAATTGTGTATATCTATTATGGGGCACCTTATTCAGCGATTATGTATAAGTGTCAGGTCATAGAGAGTGATGAAACAAGTATGCTTCTTAAACGTCTAAAAACATATGATCCTTCTCTTTATCCATTAAAAGTACTTAAGAAATATCAATTAAGAGCTATAAGAAGTGCAAGGCATATTCCTAAAGAATTAAAGGAGTATATAGGAAATACCGATAAATAAGTGAATTGTCTAGTAAATGTGATATAATAAGCACAGGCGAAGGAGGTTTTGGGAATGAAGGTAGAATATTATAAAGAATACAGTCCATGTCTTAAAAGAGATATGGAGTTTAAGGTGTATGGACATGCAGGAACACCAATACTGGTATTTCCAACACAGAATGGTAGATTTTATGATTTTGAAAACAATGGTATGGTCGCAACAGTAGAAGGCCTCATTGATAATGGAAATATACAATTATTCTGTTGTGATAGTATTGATTTAGAAACATGGAGTGAAGAAGGTGGTCATGATGTTGATTATCGTTCTTACATGCTTGAACAGTATTATCACTATATTGTAGACGAATTAGTACCAAGAATTATTGATATTAATGCGATGTGCGGTACACATGCAAATGGTATTTATACTACAGGATGTTCATTAGGTGCTTCACATGCAGTGAATTTCTTATTTAGAAGACCGGATATCTTTAGTGGATGTATCGCATTAAGTGGTTATTATGATAGTGATCTATTTTTCCATGATTACGTAGATGATAATATCTATCGTAATAGTCCTATCAAGTATATTGAAGGTATGAGTTATGATCATCCATATGTAGAAATGTATAGAAAACGTCGTATTGTATTATGTTGTGGTCAGGGTGCTTGGGAAGATGAAATGGTTCGTTCTACTAGTAGAATGAAGGAATTATTAGAATATAAAGATATTCCAGCATGGATTGATTTCTGGGGATATGATGTAAACCATGATTGGGATTGGTGGAGAGTACAGTTCCCATATTTTGTAAAGAGAGTTATCTAGGAGGAGAAGAATAGATGAATGTTGTATTTATATCACCACATTTTCCAGAATATTATCATAATTTCTGTTCACGTTTAAAAGATCGTGGTGTGAATGTATTAGGTGTTGGGGATTGCCCATATGATATGATCAGTGATGAAACAAAGAATTCATTGACTGAGTATTACTATGTAGGTTCATTAGAGAACTATGATGAAGTATATCGTGCGTGTGCTTATTTCTCTAGTCAATATGGTAAGATTGACTGGATTGAGTCTGAAAATGAATACTGGCTAGAATTAGAAGCCACTTTAAGAAGAGACTTCAATGTGACTACTGGACCACAGATTCAGGATATGCGCTGGATGAAGTATAAATCAGCTATGAAAGAAGTTTATAAGAGTGCTGGTTTAAAAGTTGCGGATTATATTAAGTTGGATACACTAGATGAAGCTTTAGAGTTTACTAAGAAAAATGGTTATCCTGTGATTGTAAAGCCTGATAATGGTGTAGGAGCAACGCATACTTATAAATTAAAGAATGATGAAGAATTAAAGGATTTCTATAATCATAAACAGGATTATATTGATTATATTTTAGAAGATTTTGTGCCAGGTGATGTTGTAACATTCGAAGGTGTGACTGATAAGGATAAGAATATTTTATTCTCTACAAGTCATTTTATGGATACTTCTATTATGGATACAGTCAATGAGGCATCTGATATTTATTTCCATTCTGAACCAGTAGAAGGTAAGCCTATTTATGAAATTGGTGAAAAAGTAGTTAAGGCATTTGATACTAAGAGCCGTTTCTTCCATTTTGAATTCATTAAATTATCTGAAGATAAACCAGGATTAGGTAGAAAAGGTGATTTAGTTCCTCTAGAAGTGAATATGAGAGCACCAGGTGCTTTTATTCCAGATATGATGAACTATGCTTATGATGTAGATACATATACTATTTGGGCAGATATGATGATCTATAATACATGCTTCTATGAAATTGAAAGAAAGTATTATGTAGGTTATGTAGGAAGACGTCTTGGTATTGATTATGAATTGTCTGATGCAGAAGTGGCAGATAAGTATAGAGAATATATCAAGATTGAAGCAGATATTCCTCAGGTTCTTGCGCAGGCTGAAGGTAACCATATCTTCATCTTCCGTGCTAAGACTAAGGCAAAATTAAATGAAATCACAAAAGCGATTATTGCACATAAGAAGAAAAAGGCTGCACCTAAGAAAGCAGTAAAGAAGAC
>NZ_DBPF01000077.1:0-3259 GCF_002299355.1 Catenibacterium sp. UBA627 | reverse complement strand
AACAATGAAAGTAGTCTATGCATCAAGAACTGGAAATGTAGAAGCATTAATTGGAAAACTAGGTATTACAGACGCATTACATATTGAAGATGGTACAGAAAAGGTTTCTGAAGACTATATCTTATTTACTTATACAGATGGCTTTGGAGATGTTCCTTATGAAGTATCAGACTTCTTAGAAAACAATCCATCTATTAAAGGTGTTATTGCATCTGGTGATACTGGATATGGTGAAGCATATTGTTTAGCTGGTGATAAGATCAGTGAAGACTATCATGTTCCATGTCTTTATAAAGTAGAAAATGATGGTACTGATGATGATGTAGAAGCCATCAAAGAGTTACTTTAATATGACCTTAGGATATCATCAATTTGAACATCTTCTTCTTATGCATTGCACACCTACCTTGATCAAGCGTAAGTTAGGTAGTATGTTTCATCTTGATAATAGATATTCAGATGTTCATGAACTTGTAGAATATTATGATCAGATTCTTAACCTTCAAGGATTACGAATAAATCTCTTTTATGCTCATGGTCGTTATACAGTATATGTATATCTGCCTTCCTCACTCAATTATTTAATGACTAACAAAGACATTCAATCCTTTCTGAAACAATATGATTATCCTGATCATGATATTCTATCTCATCTAGAGAAACGTCTTGAGATGAGTCAATATCCACACGAAATAGGGTTATTTTTGGGTTATCCACTTGCTGATGTATGGGGGTTTGTACATCATAAGAAGTGTCAATGTTGTGGCTATTGGAAGGTATATGAAAATAAACGTGAAAAAGAAAGTCTCTTTAAACAATTTGACTGTTGTAAAAAAGAATTCATACTCCTTTATGAGCAGGGCTATTCTTTATTACAAATCCTTAATCAGGCTGATAATCAGCCTTTTTCTTTTACCTTAAATGAATTATAATATTTTCGGGGTGGTTATAAATGATGAGAGTAAATGAAGCAGAAACTAAAAGATTATTAGAAGCTGTTAAACCAGCGAAGCTTGTTGCAGCAACTAAATATATTGATGAAAAAGAAGTAGAAAAGCTAGAAGAATGCGGTGTTATGATCTATGGTGAAAATAAGGTACAGGACTTCTTGAAGAAGTATGAAGATTACCATGGAAAAGGTGTATGGCATTTTATTGGTACATTACAGACCAATAAAGTAAAGTATATTATTGATAAGGTACAGATGATTCATTCTGTCGCAAACTATAGATTAATTGATGAAATAGAGAAACAAGCAGCTAAACATGATCTCGTTATGGATATCTTATTACAGGTTAATATTGCGAAAGAAGAATCTAAACATGGCTTTAATGAAGAAGAAATGAATGAAGTTATGGACTACTTAAAAGATAAACCTCATTTAAATCCTAGAGGATTAATGATGATGGCTCCTAATATTGAAGTAGAAGAAACAAGACAATATTTTAAAGCAACTAAAGACCTATTAACTAAACTGCAGGAATCTTATCCTAACTATCAATTAACTGAACTATCAATGGGTATGACACATGACTTCCCTATTGCGGTTGCAGAAGGAAGTACAATGGTAAGACTTGGTCATGCATTATTTGATGAATAATTAAAAACATCCCTAGAAACATATGTTTCTAAGGATTTGTGTTTAGAATGGTAAATATGGATTATTATATGACTCACAAGATTCCTTGATATCATGACATACATGATCATAATCTTTCTTCTCTATCTTTCCATGTTCTGCCATACTTTTATAGAATTTCTTTAAACTTGTGGCAGTTGTTTTAACAGTTGAAGGAGTAGACCACATACATTTGCGGATAACCTAAAAAGTCACTAATGAACAAATCTGCATTAGATAGATGATTGTAGATGTTTTTAGCTGCATTTTCAAGATCTTCTTGAAAGAGAAGTAAGTATTCATGATTTGTGTCTTCATTTTTTTTACTAAAGTCTAGATAGTCCATAAGCGTTATATCCCTTTCGTTGTATCGATATATTATATAGTAACAGAAATAGAAAGGCGTTAGATTGATGAAAATTTTATAGAAATTATATTTTACCGACTTCATCATATCCTGCTGTTATAATAAAGATTTGGAGGATACAGGTATGATGAAACGTATATTAGCTGTTTTAGTGCTTGTTTCTGTAATGCTTATACCAGGTTGTTAGAATGATAAATATTCAGGTGAATTCAAGAATGATCAAGAAGTTGCAGAATATGTAGAGAAAATAATAAATAAGAAGTATAGCCGTTACTTTGATGATAAGCTATATTACTCTGATTATGGGACGACTGATGAAGGTGTTTTTTATGCGACTGTATATATGAAAGATGAGAAGTACGAATTTGGTGTTGAATATGATATTAAGAATAAGACATTAGAGACGGATGCATCAAAGGGATATCATTATGAGGAATTGCTGGAGGATATAAGAAATACGATTTCTAGCACAATGAAATATGATGTACAGGGTGCAAAATGTAATAAGCGTAAAGGATTTATCAAAGATTATTATAAGTTTATTCATGATAAGGATACGAAGATTGAGTTAATGTTGTATTTTGATGGATCTATGAGTGATGATGCTGCAAAGCAGGTACAAAGTTTAATGAATACTTTATTTCATAAGGGGTTTAATGGAACTGTTCAATGTTGTAATGGAGAGTATTATAGTGATGAATTTGAATTAGGCTCTATCCCTAATATTAAGGATATAGAAAAGTGAGATAATGAATAGACGGATAGTGTAAAAATAGTGAAAAACTTTTCTTTTAGGTATAATTATATTGGGAAATGAATATATGAAATCTATGGAGGATATGAAGGATGAGTATTGATATTAAGAATTTCAAGTGGATTCGTGAGCCAAAAGAATCCACAATCACAGACAGCAGGATTGAGATTGTCACAGAGCCACATACAGATTTATGGCAGAGAACTTATTATCATTTTAGAAATGATAATGCACCTGTTCTGCAGATGGAAACAGATGAAAAATACTTCAGTTTTGTCGTAGAAACAGATTTTGTGGATAGTCATACAAGATTTGATCAGTGCGGGGTTGTACTCTATTTAGACAGTGAGAATTGGTTAAAGGGTTCTATAGAATATGAGAATAAAGACTTTCAGCACCTTGGAAGTGTTGTAACTAACCATGGTTATTCAGATTGGGCAACCACAGAAATTCGTGCAGATGTAAAGAAAATGTGGTATCGCTTAAGTAGAAGAGAAGATGATTATTGTATAGAGTGTTC
>NZ_DBPF01000049.1:0-3468 GCF_002299355.1 Catenibacterium sp. UBA627 | reverse complement strand
CCTACTACTAGATAATCATATTTCATATTGATGTCCTTCTTTCGTCTCTTCAATAATACCATAATTTGTAATACAAAACGAGGGCTATCCAAGCCCCCGTCTCTTAATTAGTTATTTTCTTTTGCTTCTTTTTCAGCTTTTTCTACATCAAAGATTTTCTTTTCAGTATCGATCTTCTTACCATCACACATAGCGTTGATATACTTAGAATTTAATTTGATACTTTCTTCATCTGGGATGCAATACCATAATCTAGTCTTAGGCATTGAATATCCACCTGTCTGGATGACACCTTCACCCTTTAAGAATGATTTCTGGAAATCCCATTTGATATTGTCATCTAACTGCTTATTAACTAAAGCTCTGATGCTTGAAGATGGCATATTTGTAGTGAATGTATCTTTGATAGAATCTAAGATTTCACTATAGTTAGTAAGAATCTTTGGAGATACTGCTTTCTTGATAATAGCCTGTAATACAGCCTGCTGGTTTTCAGTTCTATGCTGGTCACCAGACTTATAAGTATAACGTTCTCTTGCGAAAGCAAGTGCCATACGACCATTCATATGAACATTACCTTCAGGAATCTTAATACCATGGTCTGTATATGGAATAAATGCCTTATCAGAATAAATATCAATACCACCAAGTGCATCAACTAACTGGATAACTGACTGGAAATCAACTCTTGCATAGAAATCAATATCGATATCTAAGAAGTCTTCAATAGTCTTTACACTGTTATCTGTACCACCATATAAAGCAGAATGTGTTAATTTATCTTTCTTACCACAGTTTGCAAGTTTTACATAGTAGTCTCTTGGAATACTTGTCATTAAGATCTGACCATTATTTGGATTAACAGTCACTAATAAGTTAACATCTGAACGGCTGTTTTCATTTACACCGCCACGTGAGTCAACACCACTGATATAACATACGAAAGGTTTCTTAGTAACGTTAATATCAGATGCAGTATTTTCAACTTTTTCTACAAGCTTAGTCTGCCATAATACTTTAGTCTTTGAATCAAAGTTACTATATGTTTCCTTGATTAAATCACGATAACTTTCATTTAAAAGAATTGCATCACAATCACCAGTATATAAATCTGATGCTAACTTAGCGTTATCTTCTTCTCCATTACCATGAAATTTAATCTGTTTCTGTAACTCATCTTTTACTTCCATAGCTTTCTTTTTATCGTTTGTATAATAATCGATTGTTTTACCTTTTAATGAAGAAACAGTCTTATAACCACTGCTCTTTAGTACAACTAAAGAATAAGTAGTTGTTTCAGTACCTACATTAGTAAGAGATGAAAGGAATGAGTCACCTTTGATGATTTTACTAGTACCAAAAACCATTGCGATACTTAATACAAGAGAAACTATTTTACCTACTAAAGGTCTTCCAACTTTGTTTTTCTTTGATGGCTTAGTAAACAATAACATTAATAGCCATAATACAACGAGTATTGCAAATGCAGCCATTAAATACTTTGTTGGTAAGATTCCAATCTTCACCACAAAGAATGCGAGCACTGCACTCACAACAGCCTGGATACCTAGAATCAAGGCACGTGATGTAATAAATTTCATAACTACCTCCTAATATTCGGGTTCATTCGTCATTATACTCGTAAATGAAAAAATGAAAACCTTTAACGGGATAAATACACAAAAATTACATATCATTTTCATTCACAAGTTAAATTATGACTATTTATTCAAGTCTTTTTTGATTCTTGTAGTACTGATTTCAGGAGTTCTTGGTAAATAAACGACTTCAGCGCCTTCTTCTTCTAAGAAGTCAAACTGACCTTTCCAGTCATCCCCCATAACAAATGTATCAACGTGATATTCATGAACATCTTTACGTTTCTGATCCCATCCACATTCAGGGATAACTAAATCTACATATCTTACTGATTCAAGTAGCTGTTTTCTCTGTTCATATGTAAAATAACATTTCTTCTGTTTTTCATTCCAGTTGAATTCATCTGTTGATAAACCAACAATTAGGTAATCTCCTAATTCTTTTGCTCTTCTTAATAGATTGATATGACCATAATGTAATAAGTCAAAAGTACCATAAGTAATAACTCTCTTCATTCCACTTTTCCTCGTCTTTCTTAATACTGACTCTTCAAATACATCATTAATAGATGGAAGAGGTGTTTCTGATTTTAAATCTCTCTGTAATAATGCATTCACTGCATCCTTTGGATTCAAGCCTTCATTAACGATTTCATTGACAGTCATCACAATAGGCATATCCACTTTATAAGTTTCCGCAAGTTGAACAGCTGCTGGTAATGCATTAATTCCTTCTACAACCATGCCAACTTCTTTCACTGCTTCTGCTGGTGTCTTTCCTTCACCAATCAAATGACCAGCCTGGTTGTTTCTACTAAATTCACTTGTACAAGTGACAATTAAATCACCCATACCTGTTAATCCACTAAATGTATGTGGTGTACATCCAATTCTACCACCCAGTCTCTCCATTTCAGCAAGACCTCTTGTGATTAAAGCAGCACGGGCATTATCTCCATAGCCTAAGCCTCCAGAAATACCTGCAGCTAACGCAATAATATTTTTTAATGCACCACAGATTTCAATTCCTTTTACATCGTTATTTGTATAAACTCGCATAAATGGACTACTGAAGAACTTCTGTACATATTTAGCCGCATCTAGATTCTTACATGCTGATACGATGGCAGTAGGCAATCCTCTTGCTACTTCTTCGGCATGAGTTGGTCCAGATAAAGCAACTAAATGTAATGTGTCATTATCAAGTACATCTTCAATCACTTCAGTGAGGGTCATGAATGTATCTGCTTCAATACCTTTCGCAACATCCACAATAATCTGATGGTCTTTAATATAAGGTTTAGCCTTCTCAGCTGTGCTTCTTACAAATATAGAAGGAACTGCAAACATAATAATATTCTGATCAGTACATGCTTCTTCTATATCTGTTGTATAACGAATGGTTTCAGGAAAATCCACACCAGGAAGTTTCGGATGTGTATGCGTAGTACTTAATTGTTCTACTTCCTGTGGAAGTGCAGACCACACTGTTACTTCCTTATCACAATTAGCCAGCATTCTTGCGAGAGCCATACCCCAGGTACCAGCTCCTAAAATACCGATTCTCTGTTTATCAGGCATATCTCTGATTTCCTCCTTCGTATGAATATAATTATTTTACATCATTCATATTCATTAGTCATTACAATAAAAGTATACCCTTTATTGTTTTATAAGTCAAAAAGCGCAGATTATGCGCTTTTATGTTTTAACTTACTAAAGATTTGTGTCAATATTTCAATTACAAGTTTTTCTTTCATGATAATGAGTACAAGACCATATACACCAAAGAACAAGATAGCTGAAATAACGAGTGTAATAAATACATGTAGATTTAATGCAGTCACCCAGAAAGATGCAAGTGATGCAA
>NZ_DBPF01000027.1:0-2685 GCF_002299355.1 Catenibacterium sp. UBA627 | reverse complement strand
GATAATATTATTTATCACTTATTACAAGAGACATTCAAGAACTCCCTTTTGGGAGTTTTTGTTTTACCATAAAACTGAATTTTGAACCTTGCTAGACACTGTCTAACAAAACATATTAAATACTTCATACATAAAAAGGTAGTTTATATCTATTTCCTAAATCGCTACAATAGGGAATCGAGGTATTCACATCTTATATCTTATGTAAAGGAAAAGGGAAAATGAGGATTTATTTCATTGTATGTCCGTTAGTATTTCTAGCGGGCTTTGTAGATTCAATTGCAGGTGGGGGAGGTCTAATTTCACTTCCAGCCTATATGTTTGCAGGAATACCAGTACACGCCGCAATTGCGACAAATAAGCTATCTTCATCAACAGGCACTGTTGTATCGACTGCACGACTTATTAAGAATAAAAAAGTAGATTGGGGATTTGTACCAGGAACAGTCATTGGCGCACTCATTGGTTCTGTCGCAGGCGCAAATCTTACACTCATTATGAGTGATTCAATTTTAAAGATGGTATTAGTTGTTCTTTTACCAGTTGCCGCAATCTGTGTATTAAAAGATAAGAATATGGATGTAGAAGTTCCAGTTGGAATGACAAAGACTAAACAATATTTGATTGCGATTGTATGCTCATTTGTGATTGGCTGCTATGATGGATTCTATGGTCCAGGAACAGGCACATTCTTATTACTTATATTTACTAAGTTTGCGAAGATGCCAATATATAAGGCGACAGGAAATGTAAAGGTAGTAAATCTATCTTCAAACATTTCAGCATTAGTTACATTTATCTTAGCAGGGAAGATCCTATGGGGATTAGGACTTGCTGCTTCATGCTTTAGTATTGCGGGACATTATGTAGGTGCTGGAATGGTTGTGAATAATGGTTCTAAGATTATTAAACCAGTAATTCCAATTGTATTAGTATTATTAATGATTAAAGTTGTATCAGGAATATAGTATTAAAAGGACTGAACCCAATAATGGATTCAGTCTTTAATATATGTTTTCTTATTGAGCATTCTTTACTTTATAAGAAAAATAAGATAATATAAGTTTACGTTGTGAGAGGACCTGCGCGCCTCTCATTTTTTATGTTAAAAGGACTGATCCTTATGTAAGGGGTCAGTCCTTTTCTAATAATATTTATTTCTTTGTCATTATGACATATGTCTCAGGACGTCTATCTCTGAACAATCCCCAAGATAAACGGTCCTCTTTCAATGCATCTAAATCAAACTCTCCATAAAGTATTGTTTCTTCCTGCTTTGCTGAGGCAATAATATCTCCTGTTGCATCCGCAATAAAAGAACAACCATAAAAATCTAAAGAAGAAGATTGTCCTGCATTTTTTTTACAAGGTCCAACTGTTTCTACTCCAATACGATTTGCAGTCACTACAGGCATTAAATTAGCGGCTGCATGACCCTGCATCACACGTCTCCAATGACTACTGCTATCAACATCTAAAATAGGTTCACTGCTAATGGCAGTAGGGTAGAGTAACATCTCCGCACCCTGTACGGCCATACATCTTGCGGCTTCAGGAAACCATTGATCCCAGCAGATGCCTACACCAATACAACCAAAACGTGTATCAAATACTTTAGAACCAGTATCACCAGGAGTGAAATAGAACTTCTCCTGATAAAAATGATCATCAGGAATATGTGTTTTTCTATAAATACCTAACACACTTCCATCGGCATCAATCATTGCTACAGTATTAAAGAGACGATCTATATCTCTTTCATAGAAGCTCACAGGAATGACTACACCTAATTCCTTTGCAACTTCTTTAAAACGATTCACGGCAGGATTTTTTTCAAGAGGTAATGCATAATCATAATAGTCATAGCGTTTTTCCTGACAGAAATACTGACGTTCAAATAATTCAGGAAGCAGAATGATATTGGCATCATTGTCTGCTGCCTCTCTTACCATCTTTTCTGCTTTATTAATATTTTCTTGTACATCTCGACTGCATGAAAACTGTAATGCAGCAACTTTGACTTGTCTCATATAAACCTCCTACTTTGCAGGAATTTGCTGTGTAATACAGTGGATATTACCTCCACCTGTTAAAATAACACGTGCATCAATAGGAATAATGTCACGTTCAGGAAAACATTCTTTTAAGATATCAACCGCAAGAGAATCATGTCCATCTCCAAATTGAGGTAATAAGACACAATGATTGCCAATATAGAAATTAATATAGCTTGCAGCTAAACGTTCTCCAACTTCTCTTGTATCTTCTCCCTCTTCAAACACATATCCTTTTAAATCTTCTTCAGTAATACATACAGGAATATGTGGAATAGGGAGCTTATGAATCTTTAACGGTCTTCCTTTTGCATCTTTTTGACCAGATAAGATTTCATAAGCCATATGACTTCTTATATATTGTGGATCCTCTTCATCATCAGTCCATGCAAGAAGCACTTCACCAGGCTTTACAAAACAACAGAAGTTATCTACATGTTCATTTGTTTCATCATTATAAATACCATAAGGAAGCCAGATGATCTTTTCTACATTCAAATATTGTTTCAGCTTCTCTTCAATCTTATCACGAGTCATTGTAGGATTGCGTCCAGGACTTAATAAACATTCTTCAGTTGTAATAAGTGTTCCTTCACCATCTACATGAATCGAGCCACCTTCTAAGACAAAA
>NZ_DBPF01000003.1:0-5490 GCF_002299355.1 Catenibacterium sp. UBA627 | reverse complement strand
TAATGAGACTGTTTTTTATAGAGGAGGAGAATGTGATGAACGCTCGTGTACATTCCGTTGAAACATTTGGTCTTGTAGATGGACCAGGTGTACGATTTATCTTATTTCTACATGGATGTCCTTTTAGATGTCAATTCTGTCATAACCCTGATACATGGGCAAGTCAGAAGTTTGAAGAATGGACACCACAGCAGGCCTTAGACCGTGCCCTACGTTTTGAACCTTATTGGGGTAAAGAGGGTGGAATTACTGTATCTGGGGGAGAACCACTTGTGCAGATTGATTTCCTATTGGAATTCTTCAAGCTAGCTAAAGCAGCAGGAATCAATACATGTATTGATACAAGTGGTGCATGCTTTACAAGAGAAGAACCTTTCTTCTCTAAGTTTGAAGAACTTATGAAATATACAGATCTACTTATGGTAGACATAAAAGAAATCAATGATGAAAGACATCAGGTGTTAACAGGGGCTTCAAACAAGCGTGTTCTTGATATGATTCAATATTTGAATGATATCAATAAAGCTATCTGGATCAGACATGTCTTAGTCCCTGAAAGAAGTGACTTTGATGAAGATCTTCATGCATTGGCTGATTATATTGATACTTTAAGTAATGTTAAAAAGGTAGAAGTTCTTCCTTACCATACTCTTGGTACTTACAAGTGGAAGGAACTTAATTTAGAATATCAGCTAGAAGGAATTGATCCACCTACAAATGAACGTGTAGAAAACGCAAATAAGATTCTACATACAGATAAATATAAATAAGTATGATATAATGTCTCCTAGAAGGAGGCATTTTTCATGGATGAATTGCTTTTTGATGAAAATTACATCGTTTTCTTACAGAATCAGAGTTTAGACACATTATGCAGCCTTTATCTAGAGGTACATAATCAATTGATGGATATTATCCATACACATAACGGAGAAGAAAACTACAAAGAAATCACTGCTAAGCGTGCTATGATTGAAGGAACAATCATGACTAAGGTCATGCAGGAACATGGTTATTCGCTTGATCAATATGCATATTATAAAAATGATAAAATGGTGGCCTAAAAATACCATACTTTTAAAAAGCTCGTTTACTTTTAGGAGTAAATAATTTAAAATATGAGTGATTATTATGGAGGTAAAGGATAATGAAATTAGGTACTATTGAAGGTGGAGGAACAAAGTTCGTCGTTGGTGTTGGTGATGAGAATGGTAACATTTTTGAAAGAGAATCTTTCCCAACTACAACACCAGAAGAAACAATGAAGAAAACAATTGAATTCTTCAAGGGGAAGGGTGTAGAAGCTATTGGTTTTGGATCATTTGGCCCAATTGACCCAGATAAGACAAGTCCTACTTATGGAAGTGTCACTACTACTCCTAAACCAGGATGGTCTAATCATAATGTCGTAAAGGATTTAGAAGAAGCATTCCCTGGTGTTCCTGTAGGATTTGATACTGATGTAAATAGTGCATGTTTAGGTGAAGTAGAATTCGGTGCTGCAAAAGGACTAAATAGCGCATTATATTTGACTATTGGTACAGGTGTAGGTGGAGGTGCTGTTGTAGAAGGTAATCTTGTACACGGCTTATTACATCCAGAAATGGGTCATATGAAATTGATCACTCGCCCAGAAGATACTTATAAGGGTAAATGTCCATATCATGGAACATGTTTTGAAGGTTTAGCAGCTGGACCAGCTATTGAAGAACGTTGGGGTAAGAGCGCTAAAGAATTACCTGCTGATCATCCAGCATGGGATCTAGAAGCTTATTATATTGCTCAGGCTTTATGTATTTATATTCTTACAATCTCACCTAAGAAGATTATTTTAGGTGGAGGTGTTATGCACCAGAAACAGTTATTCCCAATGATTCATAAATATGTTCAGGAAATGTTGAACGGTTATGTTGCAAAAGAAGAAATTACAACAGATAAGATCAAGGATTATATTGTTTATCCAGGACTTGCAGATAATGCAGGATTATGTGGTGGATTAGCACTTGCTAAACAGGCTTTAAAGAATAAATAAAAAGTAGGCATAGCCTGCTTTTTTTAAGGAGGAGAACATGCAATCACTTAGAGAACTTTATAAGATAGGAATTGGTCCTTCCTCATCTCATACTTATGGACCGATGAAGATCGCTGAAAGAATAAAATCACTTTATCCAGATATGGAAAAGGTACATGTTGATCTGTATGGTTCTTTATCTTTAACTGGTAAGGGACATTTAACAGATAAAATCATGCAGCAGACATTTGCCCCTGTACCATGTGATTTTTCTTTTAAAAGCGGTGAATTACCTTACCATCCTAATGGGATGTTAGTCACAGTATATTGTGGTGGAGAGGCAGTAAAACCTATTGAAGCGTATTCTATTGGTGGAGGAGAAATCTATTTTAAGGGAGACTTAGAAGAGGAGAAGGTAGAAATCTATCCTCATCATACAATGCGTGAAGTCATTGATTATTGTGAAAATGAAGGATTATCACTTTATGATTATGTCTTGCGTTTTGAAGATGAAAACTTTAAAGAATATTTATTTGAAGTTCTTGAAGCAATGTTTACCTGCGTAGAAAACGGGTTACATACACAGGGCATGTTACAGGGCAGTCTACAATTGAAAAGAGTAGCCGGTTCTATGTATCAACAGGCTTTAAATACACATCATGAAATGGCTCAGGAACGTTTATTTATTGCCAGCTATGCCTATGCAGTTTCTGAAGAGAATGCAGATGGTCATATGATTGTCACTGCACCAACATGTGGTGCAAGTGGTGTACTACCAGCTATTCTCTATTATGCACATCATCAGATGGGCTTAAAAAAGAGAGACTTAGTCAAAGCACTTGCAATTGGTGGATTATATGGTAATACAGTCAAATATAATGCGACTATTGCAGGCGCAGATGGAGGATGTCAGGCAGAAGTAGGAACAGCTTGTGCAATGGCAAGTGCCTCTATGGCCTGGATCAATGAGTTAAATAATAGTCTCATTGACTATGCAGCAGAAATGGGATTAGAACATAACTTAGGTCTTACATGTGACCCAGTAGGTGGCTATGTACAGATTCCTTGTATTGAAAGAAATGCCTTGGCTGCATTACGTGCTTATGATGCAGCGATGCTTGCAGGACAGTTAGGCTATGTACGTAAAAATAAAGTACCTTTCGATACTGTCGTAAGAGTTATGAAGGAAACAGGCAAAGACTTGAATGTTGCTTATAAAGAAACATCTCTAGGAGGTTTAGCCAAAGAATTGAAATAGTGATTTCACTATTTCTTTTTTTATAAAGAGGGGGGAAAACTGTGAAACAAAGATTTATTAAATATATATGTTTAAGCATATTGGGGGAAATGGCTATCTCATTTTACATACTTGCAGATACATTCTTTATTGCCCAGGGAATAGGGGATAAAGGACTCACTGCACTGAATCTTGCGATACCTGTATTTAATTTTATTTACGGGATAGGACTCATGTTAGGAATAGGATCTGGCATTAGATTATCTATTTTGAAAATAGATCACAAGCATGATGAAATCAATCAGGTATTTAATCATACAGTGCTTTTGGGGCTTGTAATAGGCGCACTTTTCATGATTACAGGAGTATTATATAGTCCTTCTCTTGCAAGAATGCTAGGAGCCAATGATGCCGTATTAAAAGATACAGTGACTTATCTAAGAACTATTATGATATTTACACCTGCCTTTATCTTCAATAATGCACTCAATGCATTAGTAAGAAATGATAACAATCCAGCTCTCGCTACAACAGCTATGATTGTCGCTTCATTTATGAATGTTTTACTTGATTATGTATTTATATTCTTATGTCATATGGGAATGTTTGGTGCTGTTTTTGCGACTTGTCTCGCACCTTTGATTGGATTAAGTATTCTCTCTTTACATTTCATTAAAAAGAAGAATACATTTCATCCCGTTCAGCTTCGTTTTCAGTTCTCTATTATAAGAAGAATTATTAAATTGGGATTTCCTTCTATGTTGATAGAGATTTCAAGTGGTTTAGTAGTACTTCTTTTTAATACACTTATATTAAAGATTACAGGTAATATAGGTGTTGCTGCTTATGGTGTTGTATGTAATATATGGCTTGTATGTATTGCGATATTTAATGGACTTGCACACGGTATGCAGCCTCTTACTAGTGAATCCTATGGTTCTCATGACATAAAGAATCTTATTATGTTAAGAAGAATGACTCTTACTATTTCGTTGTTGTTATCTTCGGTCATCTACTTAACAGTCTTTGTAAATGCCTCTATGATTACCTCTCTCTTTAATAAGACAAACAATGCAATGTTATATCAATTAGCTATAGAAGGCTTTAGAATCATGTTTATAGGCTTATTCTTTGCAGGGGTAAACATTGTATTAACTACATATTTTACTTCAATAGAGAGTGCTAAAATAGCCTCTACACTTATTCTACTACGTGGTGTAGTACTCATCGTGCCTGCATCTATCGTTCTTTCACAATTAGGTATGAAAGGGATCTGGGCTTCATTACCACTATCTGAAATAATTACTACATGTGTAGGACTTACATATCTCAAACTTAAAAGAGCGATTGACTAAATCGCTCTTAAATTCTTTTTCTTAATATGATATAGAGTATGATTGAAAGAAAAGGAATAAGTAAATATATTCCAACTATGATGAACATGTTGGAAAGAGTAATAAAGGCTTTTGTCTGTTCATATAGGATGATTGACATAGATATTGTGCTATAGTGGAGTATTAATATCGCAATGACTTCTATGACAATGAGTAAATAAAATAACTTAGACATCTTTGCCTTTATTAATAGGAATGTAAGAAATAATGATACAATCAATAAGGGTAGAAGCTTAATAAATAAGCTACTATAAAGAGTTTGAGAAACATTCATAATGTTCACCTGCACTTTCGTTTATGTTTTCTTTCTATAATTATTATAGAAATTCTTTAAGAAAGAGTAAATATATATTACTATTTTAAAAAAAGTATATTTGAAAGCAGAATTATGACAACTTAATAGGAGTCTTGTAACTTACATTAAAATAGATTAAAATACTTATAAAAGGGGAAAGACTATGAAAGATACGACTAAATCAATTATCTATGGGGCAACTCCTATAGCGCTTTATATTATTCAAACTTCATCGACAGAATACGTACAGAAATTCCAGCAGGCACTTACATTACTGACTCATAATCAGAATTATTCTACAGCTGTTTCATTTTCAATTATCACAAATATCTTAATTGCGATATGTTTTATTTTAATGTTTGTGATGGCAGCTAAGAACAATATCACAAAGATTATCAGTGGTGTTTATGCCGTAATTGGATTATTTTTATTATTTGACCAATATTCTGCGATTATTCAGAACCATCTTTATACGAATGTGATTACACAATTCACATATAACAATATTTCTTTAATTGTGATTACGACAGTAATCATGATTTATAATCTCTAT
>NZ_DBPF01000059.1:10327-11288 GCF_002299355.1 Catenibacterium sp. UBA627 | reverse complement strand
TTGAGTAAATAATATGTTCCCATTTGATGACGATCCACATACTGCCTGCATAGTATGCAGGCATGTATTAAATAAAGAAGAAGCTATTGCTTATATAACTCATGATGAAGATGGTATGTGGCAGTTCTTATGTGATAAAGAACATTCTATGGATGATGCAAGGATTGTATCTCTAGAAGAAGTCTATGCATTAGACCCTTCTATTGGTGAAGCAGCAGATATGCCTTGTGGTTGTTATATAAATAGAAAGTAAAGTGAAGCCTCCTATGTATGTAGGGGGGTTATCTCATTTTATAGGCGTTTTATAGCTTTATTGGTTTACTTGAATAGTGTAAGAGATGGTGGTAATATTTTTATATGAAAGCGAGTAGATAACCAATGAGTAGAAGAGTTAATAGAATACCTGTCATTCTTGATACAGGTAATGTAAAGGAATTACCTCCAGAAGATATCAAGATGATCTTAAGAGCTGCTGATACATGTATTATGAAAGCAGGAAGAAATATGCTTGCTAAGATATTAAAAGGTTCTAAAGACAAAAAGGTATTAGAACTGAAATTAGATGAGTGTCCTGCTTATGGATATTATCATGATATGAAATTAGCTGATATTATGCATTATATTGATTGGATGATTGATGAAGATTATCTTAGAATAAAATATGAAGGGCGTCTTCCCTTATTAGTATTTTCTGATGAAGGATGGGCAATAGAGAAAGAAACATTTGCTCAGGAATTATATCAACAGTTCTGCTTGGATGTAAAAGAAAATAATCCGCGTGTCATTCATAAACTGATTAAAGTAAATAGAAAGGTTATTTTACGTATACTTGATATTATTGAGGAAGAAGGGAATAAGGAATTTATTCCTTGTTTAGAAGCTTATAAAAAAATAGAAACAAAGAGAATTGGTAGACGTATTATTGAAGTAGAGAAGACAATTAAAGATAAAGTGTAGGAGT
>NZ_DBPF01000059.1:0-10200 GCF_002299355.1 Catenibacterium sp. UBA627 | reverse complement strand
ATTATGCATGGATGTTCGCTGATAATATGTATTTATAATATCCTGTAAAGTAATCATATTCATTTTTTCTTCAGCAGTTTTTTGGACTTCATTATAGAATTGCTGTAAAGATAACTGAATATTAATGCCAATGACACAATCAGGGTTGGTATGAGTATCTAAATGAAGCAGTGGTTTATCGCCTTCAACAGCTTTATAAATATCCAGCTATGTGAATTGGTCTGTTGGTTTAAAAAGAGAAGGACGGGCATGTCCAGCTACACTAGTCATAAGTACGTTAACATAAGCTGGCGTACAAAGCCGGGATTTGTATGGATACTCTTGCAATTGAGGCACTAGAGAGAGATTTTTCCTGGTTAATAGCAATCAGAACCATCACATGAACAGCATCACTTAATTTTGTTGAATATTTCATGATAAGAAACTCCTTGTAGTCTGATATAATGATTTTTGCGTTTTTAGGAAAAAACATTTCTGGCTTGACAAAAACATTTCAAACTCTCAACAGTTATTTTTAATGTGTTGAGAACTTGTACATATCATTTGTTTTGACCATTGTAAATAATATAATTATGACTATAATGAAATTCAAACTTAAATAAAAAGTCAATACCTTAATAAAAACTTACGGAGTATATCCCATATATTACTCATTCAGGAGATGACGTCTTTATTAAGAATGCAGCTAAATAAGCAGAAGTAGTTTATAAGTATTTTTCTATAGAGAAGGATACTAGATTAAATATCACTGCAAGAGGTACTGGTACTCTACAAGTATATTTTGATAATCATTTGGTTGGTGATATGACATTTAGTAATGATGCATGGGATAAGAAAGACATATCCATTGATGCATCTTATCAATATACTCAACTTAAACTAATAGTAAAAGAAGGAAATCTAGATATATTATCAGTTGGTTTTGAAAAGTAAATAATACCTTAATTCCCCCCTAAAGCGACATGAAATCATTCATGTCGCTTTTTTAACTAAGGAAAACTATTATTAAAAATAGGTAATAAAATAGAAATTCATATTTTATGAATAGAATATCAGATGTTCATTCATGAATAAAAGCGGTATCATTTAGGAGCAGTAAGAGTGATGTACACACAAAGCAAAAAAAGAAGGAGAAAATATGGAAAACAATAGTAAAAGTAGTGTCGTTTATCAGGGGAAGATTCCTGGTAGAGTAAAATATTCATTCGCATTTGGTGCATTAGGTAAAGACTTGATTTATGGTATGATTGCCACATTCTCAATGATCTATTTCACAGATATCATTAAGGTTGCACCAGCATTCATCGGGACAATGTTCTTCGTTGCGAAGATCTGGGATGCCTTCAATGATTTATTTATGGGTATGCTTGTGGATAATACAAGAAGCCGTTATGGTAAATTCATTCCTTGGTTAGTAGCAGGAACATTAATTAACGCATTTGTATTCGTTATTGTATTCACAGATTTCCATCTTACAGGTGTAAATCTTTGTATCTTCGCTTCAGTTATCTATGTATTATGGGGTATGACTTATACAATCATGGATATTCCTTATTGGTCAGTTATTCCAAACTTAACTTCTGATCCAGAAGAACGTGAAAAAGTATCAGTACTTCCAAGAATCTTTGCAAGTATTGGTCAGTCATTAATTATTGCTGGTTTTGGTGTTCAGATCATCAAGGGTCTTGGTGGAAATTATATTGGTTATCATAGATTTGCTTTAATCATCGCAGCTACATTCATTTTCACTATGGCAGTATGTGTCTTAAACCTTCCTAAAGTTCAGACAAATGATGAAAAAAAGGAAAAGATGAAATTCAGAGACATTTTCACAGTTATTAAGAAAAATGACCAGTTAAGATGGGCAGTATTATTAATTCTATTATATAATGTTGCTATTCAGGCAATCATGGGTGTTGCTACTTATTATTTTAGTTATGTATGTAATAACGCTGGTATGTTATCAGCTTTTATGATCAGTGCTTCAGTTGCTGAAGTTGTTGGTCTTCTTATCTTCCCTAAGGTTACTAAAGCATTATCAAGAAAGAAAGCATTCTTATTCGCATGTGCATTACCTCCAATTGGTTTAATCCTATTACTTGTTGTTGGTTTTGTTTGTCCTACAAATATCTTGTTAACTGCTATTGCGGGTATTGTTGTTAAGACTGGTACTGGTCTAGAACTTGGATGTGCAACTGTATTCTTAGCTGATGTTGTAGACTATGGTGAATATGTATTAGGTGACAGAAATGAGGGTGTTGTCTTCTCATTACAGACATTAATCGTTAAATTAACAGCCGCCTTCACTTCACTCGCAATTGGTTTCGTACTAGAACTTACTGGTTATGTTCCAAATGCAGTGCAGTCACTTGCTACACAGAACTCAATTCGTGTATTAATGTGTGTTGTACCAACTATTGGTGTTATTTTAGCTTATATCGTATTTAAGAAGAAGTATAAGTTAGATGATGAATTCATGAAAAAAGTTGTAGATAAAATTAATAGTTAATTCTAAAGAACAGGCTGATTTTATAAACTGAAATCGGCTTGTTCTTATTTCGCGTATATAATAAAAAGTGTTATGATAATAAAAAGTAAGGAGCAGGCTTATGAGAACGTTTAGTATTATTTTGGCTGATGATGAACAGAATATCCTCTATGGTATGCAGAAGGGAATTAATTGGGAGGAACTAGGATTCATAGTGGCAGGAACAGCACAAAATGGGAAAGAAGTATTAGAAATGATGGATGACTTACATCCAGATCTTGTTATTAGTGATATTAAGATGCCCTTTATGGATGGATTAGAGCTTGCTAAGACTATTCATGATAATTATATGAATACTAAGGTTATTCTTTTTTCTGGATGGGATGATTTTGAATATGCCAGACTTGCTATCAGCTACGGTGTATCAGAATATTTGATGAAACCTATTGACTATGATGAGATGAAAAAACTCCTAGAAAAGATGCATCAAAGTTTAGAAGACGAATATAATGAAAAAATCAACTGGACTCGTTTAGAAAATGCTTATTATAAAAGTCTTCCACTCTTAAGACAGCAGTTTTTTACACAGATGGTTCTAGGTACGATGGATCAAGAAGAATGTGCACAGCAGATCAAGAATCTTGGACTAGAACTTGATGAACAGGAATATTGTATTGTTGCAGTTAAAATACAAAAAGAAAATCATCAGGATGTTTTTAGTGAACTTTCTATTAAAGAAACACTTAAAGAAGCATTGGATAAGATTTCTAAGGGATATGAGTTTGGAATAGGGGACAAAGAAATATTCCTCTTAAGTGCGAATAAAAAGCATGAAATAGGAAAAATAACACGTACTTTGCAAGAAGCATCAATTATGATTACACGTATTTTTGGTGTTCATATTTCATGCGGAATAAGTGGTACGGGAAATAAAAGAGAAGATATACCTTCACTTTATACACAGGCTAAAGATGCTTTAGAATATAATCTGGTACTTCCTGATGAAAGCTATACATACTATAATGACTTAATGCTTCAAGAAGAAGTCGAAACAGATTGGAATGCTTATGTAGAACAGATTGGAAAAACAATTACCTATTGTAAAGAAGAAGAACTTAAGAAACAGGTTGAAGAATTGATTAATTTACTTCATAAAGCTCATTATAATCTTAATGAATATCAGATGGTGATTATGGAGATATCATTTTCTTTCGCAAGATTATATAAGAAATATCATATTTCTTCTAGTGGAGAATTTGCTGGATCAAAAAAGATGGCCGTTACTATTCTTGCACTCACTACAGGAGAGGAATTAGATCACTGGCTACTTGATTATTGTCAATTGATTCGCCTTCTTATACAGAAAAAACGTATAGATAATAATGTGATACTTGTAGATAATGCTAAGAAGATAGTTCAGGAAAACTTCTCTGATCCAGATTTAAGTGTAGAAAGTGTTTGTGAGGCATTACATGTCAGTACCTCTCATTTCTCCAAGATATTTAAACAGGAAACAGGTGGGACTTTTATGAGTTTTATGACAAGATTACGTATGGGAGAAGCAAAAAAACTTTTACTTCAGACAAATTATAAGAGTCTGGTGATTGGTGAAATGGTAGGATATCCAGAACCTAATTATTTTAGCTATGTATTTAAGAAAAACTGCGGTGTCTCTCCCGCTAAATATAGGAAACTAGAAAATGAAAAATAAGAAATTAAGTGTACGTGTTATATTACCTGTTGTTATGTCTGTTTCCATTGCTGCTTGTATTATCAGCAGTATGATGTTATTTTCTTATCTATTCTCTTCTTATTTTAAAAAAGATGCAGTCGAGAAGATGGATCGACAGACAATCTCATTAGCACAAAGTCTAGAAAATGAAGTAAGTGAAATCAATAGTTTTGTGAATGATGTTTATTATCAGAACATTAAGAAATATGATTGTGAAAATGTTCAGTTTAAAACAGTTATGACTCAGAAAATCTCCAATGAATCAAATAGGATTTATAGTATATCTCTTTATGATATGAATGGGAATAGGGTCTGGAGTTTTGGAGAATCGTCCGGTGTTTTCGATATTCAACAATCCTGGTTTAAAAATGCAAAAAAGAATACTGAAACCATTCAATATGGTCATCGACACTTGGTGAAATCCAATCTATCAGGTTATGTCATGGATATTAGCCGTTATGTAGAATATATTAATGCTGGCAATATAAGATCAGGCATTTTATTGATGCAGTATTATACAGAGCCTATAGAAGGTATTCTAGATCGTTATCAGAACCAGAAGTCAGCTTATTGTTATTTACTGGATGAATCTAATGATTTTTTATATCATCCTTTTGAAAAACGTATCGCCTCTGGTTTATATAAAGAAAAAACAGTATCTACTGCATTCAAGAACAACCGTAGTATTCATAATGGAGACTGGCTTGTAGAAAGAAAACAGATTGGCTATACGGGATGGAATATTGTGGTAGTGAATTCCATGTCAAATCTATTAGTAGAAAACCGTCGTTTTCATTATATTGTTTGGTTTATTCTACTTTTAGTAGGAGCTATTTTGATATTACTTGATTTTCAGGTGTTTAGAAACTTTACCGACCCTGTTTATCAATTACTTGCTACAATGGAAGATTTTGGTAAAGGTAACTATAATTCTCGTGCAAAAGAAGAAGGAATTGGAGAATTAAAGAGTTTAAGTGCCAATTTTAATATTATGGCAGATAAATTACAGAAGCAGATGGAAGAAATCCGTCAAAATGAACGTGAAAAACAGAAAATGGAGAAGAAACTACTTCAATCACAGATCAACCCTCATTTCTTATATAACACGCTTGATTCTATAATATGGATGATTAGAAGTGAAGAATATGAAGGAGCAGGTGAAATGGTTTCATCTCTTGCTAAGTTCTTCCGTATCTCCTTAAGTCAAGGAAAGGATATGATACCCTTAGGTAAAGAACTTGAACACGCAACAAGTTATTTAAAGATTCAGAATATTCGTTTTAAAGATAAATTTGACTTTAAGGTAGAAGCAGATCCTAAACTAATGAAATATCTCATTCCTAAGCTTTCTATTCAGCCTTTATTAGAGAATGCGATTTATCATGGAATGGAGGGTATGTATGAGGATGGGGAGATTATTATCAGTGTTTATGAGGAAGAGGATACTATCAAGATTGATGTGGCAGATAATGGTCTTGGTATGACAGAAGATAAACTTGAGTATATTATGCATCATCAGGTTGTTTCTAGTAAACGTGGATCAGGTATAGGTGTGCGAAACGTTCATGAAAGAATTCAGCTTATTTATGGTAAACAGTATGGTGTTACTATTACAAGTGAATTAGACGAAGGAACAACTGCTACTATTACTATCCCTAAAATGGAGGAAGCAGATGAAACAGAATAAAAGAAAACACATAATCCTCATTGTGATATTACTGAGTATGGCATTTGTTTCTACTTTATATGTAAGAGATAGGGATTATGTACAGAAAAATAAAAGAATTGCGATTATTTATCCTAAGCATTCACAATCGCTTATTCAAGAAGTACAGGAAGGAATACAGGATTGTGCATATGATCATCAAGTGAAGCTTGATGTCTGGTATAAGGATGATTTATCCCAAAATGAACTCGATAATCTTATTACACAGGAATATAAAAATCAGGCCATGGGCTTATTACTTGTATATCCAGAAAAGTACATGAGGAAAACACAGTATGAATATGGGAATGTATTAGCTCTTACAGATACAATGCAGGATTCCTTCACCTACACTGCTTCTTTTAGTCATACTTCTCATGAAACAATGAGATTACCTGTGGATTTTACTCTTCTAAAAGAGATATCTATAGGAAAAAGAGATGCTATTTATATTGAGGATACTTATAAACTAGGTTATAAGAGTATAGAACTGATTAGTCATTGTGAAGGAAAAAAAAGGTTATCAACTATTTCTTTAAAACCAGAAAAAGTTGATCAGAAAGTAGTGGAAAAAGGCAGTAAAGCCTCACTATTTACATATTAGAAGGTTACTATGAAAAAGATGAGAAAATATAAATGGATATTGTTTATGGTGCTGATTTTATGTTTAACACTAACAGTATTAGGAGGCTCACGTTCTAAAGATGATCAATATATTCATGTGGGTATTGCGGTTTATGATCTTGACGATACATTTATGAATAGCCTAATTACAGCACTAGAAAATAGAATTGATGAAGCGCATATGAAAAAGAAAATCTCTTATGAGATATGTGATGCGAAAGGAAATTCAAGACGTCAAAATAAACAGCTTCAGTATATGTATACTCAGAACTATGATATGATGCTTATTAATCTTGTTGATCCTTCTTCTGCAGCAAGTGTCTTGAATAATGCAAAGGAATTAGACATCCCTGTTATATTATTTAATCGAGATATTGCTGAAAAGGATTTAAAGATTACAGATAATGTCTGGTATGTGGGAACAGATGCCTCTCAGGATGGGCAAATACAGGGAGAGATGCTTCGTAAAATCTGGAATGAACAAAGAAATAGAGTAGATAAAAATAAGAATGGAAAAATAGATTATGTTCTTATAGAAGGTGAAGAAGATCACTATGATGCCATTCGTAGAACAAAAGGGTTCTTAGAAAACAGTAAAGACCTCCCTTTAAATACACTAGGTACTTTATCTGCTTCATGGAATAGACAGCTTGCTTATAAGAAGTTTTCTCAATTAGATAACAATGCGATTTCTAGTACAGAAGCTGTTATATGTAATAATGATGATATGGCATTAGGAGTTTATGATTATTACAAAGAAAAGAATCTAGCTCTACCTATTATTTTAGGTATCAACAACAGCCAGGAAATGAATGAGAAAATTATGTCTGGTGAAATATATGGTAGTGTAGATAACAATATGGATAACCAAGTATTAAGAATAGTTAAATGTATGGAATCTGTACTAAATGGAAATACTAAAAAATATAAGAAAGTCTGGTATAGTACACCTTATGCAGTCACAAGAGAATAAATTATTTGCTTATATAATTCATCTATGTTAGTGCGATTAGCATAAACTAACTAAGGAGAATTACATGAAAGCACATAAATATTGGTCTATTGGTGCACTGATCACCATGATTTGTACTTTCTTAACAGGACATATGAACAAGATGATTCATACAGGATTAGGTTTGATTGCACTCATTTGTATGATTATGTCAGTCTATTCAGGTCATAAGATGATTTCAAGAAAGAACTAGTTTAGTCAGCAACATAATGGTTGCTGGCTTTTTATATGTTACAAATAGTATGGAAATAGGTAGTAAGTTTTTAAGCATGCATTAACCGTAGTTCTTTGAGTATCTCATTTTAGATAGAGGTGCGAGAAGAATCGAGGGTATTCTTCTTTTTGAGGTAATAATTGAAGAGAGCAATCGTGATCATAACTATATATGGTCTAGTGTACAATGTGGAAACTATATATACATTGATACTTGTAAGAATCCAATTTCACGTATTTATAAAAAAATCATTGATCGTTTTTATTGACAATAATGCTTATTTGGTATAATGTTCTATATAGAACAATTGAAAGTTCTAAATAGAACGATATAAGGAGGCTTAATATGTATTTCTGGGATCAACATAAGACAATTACTCTTTATTATGAGATGTTAACCGCATCTACCTGTGATAAATACAGTCTTAAAAAGATGGAATATGACATATTGATGTTTTTGTATCATAATCCTGAATACAATACTGCTGCAGATATTGTCAGAATAAGAAAGTCGACTAAATCCCATGTCTCAACTGCCTTAAAGGTATTAGAAGACAGAGGATATATTACTAAAAAGATAAATGAAAATAATAAGAAGCGTGTAGAACTTTTCTTGGAGGATTCAGCCAATGAAATCGTGAAAGAAGGGCTCGATGTTCAAAATCAATTTGCGTATGATATGCTTCAGGGTCTCACACAAGATGAGATAAAAGTATGTAAAAAAGTATTTGAGAAAATTTGTAGAAATGCAGAAGAATGCATTCAAAAGAAAGGATGATCAATATAAATGAAAAATATGTACCTAAAATGCCAGATGTCATGGAAGCCATTTTTGATACTTGCTATTTATTATTTGATTTAGTTGCTGGCTTTATCTTTCTATCAAAAGCCAACGGTAATATGCTATTTACCTTATATGGTATTTTAACTCTTACTTTATGTGGTGGCGATGCCTTCCACTTAGTTCCTAGAATTAAAAGAGCATTCAAAGGAAGTAACGAAAAGATTAAGAGACAGCTTGGTATTGGTTTACAGGTATCTTCTATTACTATGACTGTTTTCTATATTATTTTATTATATATCTGGAAATTGACATTCCCTACACTTAAGGCGCCATTTATTGTAGAAGCAATGATCTATGTTTCAGCTATTGTTAGAATTGTTGTATGTTTCTTACCACAAAATGACTGGTGCGGTGATGAAGGTAACTTAACATTATATATGATCAGAAATGCCGTATTTGCAGTGACTGGAATTGGCATTATTATTCTTTATGCAATGAGTGGTAATATAGGTAATCTTCATATGACAAGAATGGTTGCGGCTATCATCATCTCATTTGGCTGTTATTTACCAGTTACATTATTATTAAGAAAAAACCTAAAGTTGGTTTATTGATGATTCCTAAAACATGTGCTTATATGTGGGTGATTGTAATGGGATTACAACTATTATTTAGATAGAATAATGTTATAATGGTAGTGTAATAAATCATTAAGTGAGGTAGAAATGATGGAACAAGAAAGATATTCAATACTATTTAGTTCTCCAACAGGTAATACAAAGATGCTTGCTGAGGCTATTCATGACACGTTACCTGAAGAAGACTGTGATTATTTTGGACCATGTAAAGAAGTAGATTCAGATATGCTTTATATTGGTTTCTGGACAGATAAAGGTAATGCGGATGCAGCAACTCTTAAATTATTAGAAACCTTAAAGAATAAGAAGATTTTCTTATTTGGTACAGCAGGATTTGGAGTAAGTGAAGAGTATTTCCAGAGAATTTTAAATAATGTGAAAACAAGCATTGATGGAAGTAATATTGTTGTAGGCGAGTATATGTGTCAAGGCAAGATGCCACAATCTGTACGTGATCGATATGTTTTGATGAAAGCACAGCCTGATCATATGCCTAATATTGATATGCTCATTGAAAACTTTGATCAAGCTTTAACGCATCCTGATGAAAATGATTTAAATAACTTAAAAAAGAAAATTTTAGGATAATA
The DNA here is from genome assembly GCF_002299355.1 of Catenibacterium sp. UBA627. Lineage (NCBI taxonomy): Bacteria > Bacillati > Bacillota > Erysipelotrichia > Erysipelotrichales > Coprobacillaceae > Catenibacterium > Catenibacterium sp. UBA627. The sequence continues at coordinate 414 of NZ_DBPF01000059.1, read as the reverse complement.
GTGAAGCATAAGGGGATGAATCTCTTATGTTTTAATATTACGGAAGGAATATATTATGAATATTCATGAACTAAACTAGTTATGGACGCTACTTGGTATTGCGTTACTATGTGCTTTTATTGCATTTCTAATTACATTTTTAATCTGCAAATTTGTCCATAAACAAATAAGTATGAAAGTATTGATTATTGTTGCAGTGATAGGATTCTTATTAGGAGTAATAGGCGTATTTATTTATGCGAGTCAGGCTATGCCTTTGTAATCAGATTTTCTTATGATATATTATAGGCGTTTGCTCTATATTTTTATCTAAAAAACAGGCAGAACCCCCACCTCTATATGAAATATAGGTGGGGGATGAATTTATTTGAGTAATTTTGGAATAGTGAGGGTATAATACATATAGGAAACTTC
>NZ_DBPF01000009.1:5523-7480 GCF_002299355.1 Catenibacterium sp. UBA627 | reverse complement strand
AATAATAGATAAACTCATTTACATAGATAAGAAATAATACTTCTGAAACTCTAACATTCAAGATGGTAGAAATATTATCTTATTGTTAGAGTTTTTTTGTTATACGGTTTCTGTTGAATAAAAATAATAAAAATAATATAATGATATTGGAGGTGATAAACATGAACTTTGTCTGGAATACAAACGAACTGAATGCATCTGTCGTCTCCATTTATGAAACAAATATTACATTGAATACGACAGCATGTATGCATTTTGAAAATGTGAATTATGTTCTATTAGGTATTGATTATGACAATCATTGTATCGGTATCAAACCCGTGGGAAAGCAAGCTATCAATGACGGAATCTATCCACAGGACCAGCTTCATAAGATATCAAGAGGTAAGTCCTATGGAAGAATCACAAATAAACCATTTATTAAAGAACTTGCCGATTTGATTCCTCTCGATTTCAATGAAAAGAATGTCTTTAAGTTTAAAGGAACATATGACATTGTTCATGAAGTTCTCATTGTTGACTACAAGGAGGGAAAACTAAATGGATAGTTTGGTAGTGTGGTCAGGTGTTATGGTTGCGTGTATTGTAGTAGAAATACTCACAGTATCATTAGTGAGTGTCTGGTTTGTGATTGGTGCTTTTGTGGCATTAATTGCCTGCTTATTAAATGTATCGGTTCCAATACAGGTCGCTATATTTCTTGTGGTATCAGTTATATGCGCAATAGTGGCACGTCCTATGGCTGTAAAAAGTCTGAAGGGCAATATAATACATACGAATAATGATGCACTCATAGGAACGCATGCTCTCGTTATTAAGAGAATCGATGCAGATCATATGGGTGAAGTAAGAATTAAAAATCAGATTTGGTCAGCATCCTCACTTCATAATTTAACTTTAGAAGAAGGAGAATATGGGGAAGTTGTCGCAATTGAAGGTGCACATCTAGTTGTTAAAAAGGAGGAGAACTAAGATGTTAGGATTTATTTTAATGATTTTATTAATCGCAATTGTTGTTATTCTTATTTTCAGTACAGTAAAGATTGTTCCACAGTCATATGCTTATGTAGTAGAAAGAATTGGTGCATATGACCGAACATTAAATGTAGGTTTACATATTCTTATTCCTTTAATTGATCGTGTATCTAATCGTGTATCATTAAAGGAACAGGTTATGGACTTCGCTCCACAGCCAGTTATTACTAAAGATAACGTTACAATGCAGATTGATACAGTTGTCTATTTCTCTATCACAGATCCTAAGTTATTTACTTATGGTGTAGTAAGACCAATTAATGCGATTGAAACATTAACTGCTACTACATTAAGAAATATCATTGGTGAACTTGAATTAGATGATACTTTAACATCAAGAGATATCATTAACTCTAAGATGAGATCTATTCTTGATGATGCCACTGATCCATGGGGTATCAAGGTAACAAGAGTAGAAGTTAAAAACATTCTTCCACCAAAAGATATTCAGGAAGCAATGGAAAAACAGATGCGTGCAGAACGTGAAAGACGTGAATCTATCTTAGTTGCTGAAGGTAAAAAACAGGCTGCAATCTTAAATGCAGAAGGGGATAAGGAATCACTTGTATTACGTGCAACAGCTGAAAAAGAAGCACAGATTGCGAAAGCTGAAGGTCAGGCTGAAGCATTAAGACTTGTTTATGAAGCACAAGCTAAAGCTATTCAGTATATTAATGAAGCAAATCCTGAATCTGCTTATATCCAGTTAGAAGGATTAAAAGCATTAAAGAACTTAGCTGATGGACAAGCTACGAAGATTATTGTACCTAATGACTTGGCAGGATTAGCTGGTACACTTACAACTTTATCAGAATCACTTAAGGATCCTAAAAAGCCTGAGTAACAACAGTCAGAAGACAGATGCTGTCTTCTGATTTTTTTATATCTAAAAAGCCATGCGATATCGCATGGCTTGTATAAT